>JBFZCA010000036.1:0-19122 GCA_041308205.1 Planctomycetota bacterium
GCGCAGGTGGCGTCGCATCCGCTCACGAAGGCCGCCCGGGACGTCCGGCGCGAGCTTGCGCGGATGCTCAAGCGGCTGCGGCGCGAGCGGGACCGCGCCGCGCGCCGGGCGCTGCGCGACGCCATGCGAGGCTTGCGCGGCGAGATCGACGAGATCGAGGCGGCGGCGGTGAAGGCGGTCCTGGACGGCGCCGACGTCATTCTCGCGACCTGCGCCGGCGCCGATGACGCGGTTCTCGCGCGGCGGGAGTTCGACCTGGCGGTCATCGACGAGGCCGCCCAGGCGCTCGAGCCGGTCTCCTGGATCCCGATCCTGAAATCGCGGCGCGTCGTTCTCGCGGGCGACCACCGCCAGCTTCCGCCGACGATCATCTCGCGCGAAGCCGAGCGCGGGGGCCTGGGCGTGACGCTCTTCGACCGGCTGATGGCGCGCGCCGGCCCGGCGCTGAGCCGTCTTCTCACGACGCAGTACCGCATGCATCGCGCGATCATGGAGTACCCATCGCGCATGCTCTACGAGGGGCGCCTGGAGGCCGACGCCGCGGTGGCTGCGCATCTCCTGCGCGATCTGCCCGGGATCGCCCGGAGCGAGCTCGCCGAGACCCCTCTTCGCTTCATCGACACCGCCGGGTGCGGCTACGACGAGGAGACGGAGCCCGAGGGCGAGTCGAAGGCGAACGCCGGCGAGGTCGATCTTGCGGCGCGCATGGTCGAGGACCTCGCGGCGCTGGGGCTCCCGGCGGGCGCGATCGGCGTCATCACGCCCTACAGCGCGCAGGTGCGCGCGCTCAGGGACCGCCTGGCGGCGCTCGGCCCGGATCTCGAGGTCGACACGGTCGACGGGTTCCAGGGCCGCGAGAAGGAGGCGCTGGTCATCTCGCTCGTGCGCTCGAACGACCGGGGCGAGGTGGGCTTTCTGGCCGATGTGCGGCGCATGAACGTCGCCATCACGCGCGCGCGCCGCCACCTGACGGTGATCGGCGACAGCGCCACGGTGGCGCGCGAGCCCTTCATCGCGGGCTTCATCGCCCACTGCGAATCGCAGGGCGCGTATCGCTCGGCGTGGGAGCTCCGGTAGCGGCCGGAGGGGGGCGCAAGCGGCGGGGCCCGCGCCCCCGAGGACGCGGAGGAGCGCGGGTACGTGAAGGCGCGGCGGAAGACGTGGGCGCAACTGCTTTCGCGGGTGTACGGTGTGGACGCGCTGAGGTGCGAGCGGTACGAAGAGGTGATCGAACGTATCCTGCGCCATAGGGGAAGTGGGGTCCGCGCCGCGAGCGCAGTCCGCCGCAGGGAAGCGGCGGCGCGGCGGCGCGCGAACGCGTGGCCATGCGGGAGCGCAGAGCCGGCGGCGGAGAAAGTGCGTGCGGCAGATCCGTCGGGCGAATCGTGTCGTCCTGACGATCGATCCTGCGCCGATCAGGAATCGCGTGGAGCCTGCCGCGGGCCGGGCGGCAGGTGCTCGAGGAGATATCGGGTCATCAGCATTCGAAGGTGCACCGCCGTTCCACGGCCTTCGCGGAGACCATGGTCGCGATGGGGGTACGCCATGTAGTCGAACGGCTTGCCCAGTTCGATCAGACGATCCACCAGCCCTTCGGTGATCTGGAGATGGGTGTTGGTCTCGCCCGTGCCGTGAACGATCAGCAAGTCTCCCCGCAGACCTTCGGCGAAGTTGATCGGCGCGGATCGGCGGTATCCATCCGGATTGGTCTCGCGGGTTTCCATGTAGATCTCCTGAAACCACGCATTGTAGAGATGCGGCTGCGGCTTGGGGGCGACGGCGATTCCCACGTGATAGACGTCGGGCTTTCGGAACATCGCGTTCAAAGTGTTCGAACCGCCGCCGCTCCAACCCCAGACGCCGACCCGGGACAGGTCGACGTACGGGCGAGTGCGTCCCAGCTCCTTCAATGCCGCCGCCTGGTCGTCCGTGGAAAGGGGGCCGAGGCTGCCGAACACCGACCGGCGCCATGCAGCGCCCTTCGGCGCCGGCGTGCCCCGGTTGTCGATGGATACCACGAGATAGCCCAGGTCCGCGATGACGCGATGGAAATCGGCGTGGTGGCCTCCCCAGGAATCCAGCACGGTCTGCGCGTGCGGTTCACCGTACACATACACGAGAACCGGGTACTTGCGCGACGCGTCGAAGCCTCCGGGTTTCATCATCCAGGCGTCCATGGCCACGCCGTCGCCGACATCGAGCCGGAAGAACTCGGTCGGCTCGGAGATCGACAACTGCATCTTCGCGCGCAGTTCTCGATTGTCTTCCAGCACGCGCACGACCCGGTGATCCGGCAATTCCACCAGATCGACGATGGGAGGAGTGTCGAAAGTCGAGCAGGTATGGAATGCCCATCGAGCATCCGGAGAGAAGTCATAGTCGTGCGTCCCGGGTTGATCCGCGGGGGTGACTCGTCCCGGTTCTCCGGCGCCATCCAGACGTGCACGGTAGAGGAACCGCTGCGTCGCATTGTCGGGCGAGGCATAGAAGTAGAACCATCCTCCCGCCTCGTCCACGACGGCGCGGTCGATGATGTCGTAAGGGCCGGGCGTCAGACGATGCAGTTCCCGGCCGTCGCGCGAGTAGACGTAGGCGTGTCGCCATCCGTCCTTCTCGCTCAGAACGATGAATGCCTGTCCGTCGCGAATCCACGTCAGCCCGGCATTCTTGCCGTAGCTGGCGACGACCCAGGCCGGATCGGATTCGTGGAAGATGCGCCGGATCGCACCGGAGCGGACGTCGGCCAGGAGAAACTCGCGCTCGTCCCGGAACCGGCTCATCTTCTCGATCAACAGTTCCTGCGAATTCCGCGCCCATTCGACCTGCCCCAGATAGAAACCCTCGGCGGGTATGGGAATGGAGACCCAGCGCGTCTCCTGTCCCCGGGCGTCGACGACGCCGACTCGCACCGTCGGTATGGTTTCGCCCACCCTGGCAAAACGGACCTCTTCGACTTTCGGATACGTCGGGTCGCCCGGAACGAGGACCGGCCTGAGTCTCACCCCGGAATCGTCCGATTGCACGAAGGCAATCCGCTCCCCATCGGGGCTCCAGACGGCCTGCCCGTGCGACACGGGGCCGTCGGGAGCGGCATTGGTGAGGGGAATCTTCCGGTCGCCGCGCAGGTCGCGCACGTACAGGTTGCCCTGTTCGGAGAACAGGACGCGTTGACCATCCGGGGATACGTTTCCACGTGGAGCGGGCGTCTCGTCCTGCGGCGAGCGGAGCACGGTGCGTTGACCGCCGGCTGCTTCGTAGCGTACCAGGACCTGTCCTTCTTCGCCGGGGACCGACTCCCGGACCGTATACCCCGAGCTGTCGGGAAGCCACTCTGCACGGAATCTCCTGGCGCGGAACTCATCTCGATCGTAGATGGCGCGCAGCCGGGACTCCGCCTTCTCGAGCAGGAGGTTCCCGGGAGTCTCGCTGCGAGCATCAGGGGCGGCGGCGGCAACGAGGATGCCGGCCAGGGCGAACCGCGCGGATGTGCGTTTCGTTCTCATTGCGCTGTCTCCGATTTTCATCGAACTTCGGTGTGACGCGGCGCCGGCCGCGCCTTCCGCCCGTCACGGCTCCCGGCACGGCGCGAAGCCGCCGCAGTCCATGTCGTCGGCCGTCGGCGGCCCCGCGAGCATTGCCGCGGCGACGGCGGCGATCATCGCGGGACCCCGGCCGGGGCGCGTCCCGGGGACGCGGTGCAATCCGTCGCCCATGAGCATCTCCGCGCGCTTCGCGGCGGGCGGCGCGGCACCGCGCCCCGCCGGCGACCTCGCCCGCCGCAGCCTCCATGCTCCGATTGTAGCCACGGCCTCCGGGATCGTAAACCTCGCCCGGCCGCCGCCTCCGATGCGGAGGCTGCGGGCGTCTCTCCCCCGCAGGCAATGTCACCGTTCCTGCCGAGATCTCCATCCGCGGCCGAAGGCGGGTTGCCGTCCCGCAGCGGGGCCGGCACGATTGAGGGCATGACGAGATCGCCAGGGAGCCCACGATGATGTTCCGGTCGCTCGCGCCCGCGCTTGCCTGGTGTGCCCTGTGCCTGCTGCCCGAGTGTCGGGCCGCCGGCGAGCTTCACGATCCGCGCGGACTGGTTCGACCGCGGCAACGTCCGCGCGAGCGCGCGCGGGCAGGAGTACGCCGACGCGTTCCCGTGCATCTGGAACGCGGGACGCACGCCCAATCAGAGCGAATACGTCATCGACTTCCCGGCATCGGCCGAGTACGCCGCGTCGGCGCTCTACGCGGCGGCCGAGTCGCGGCCCGTCGATATCCTGCTCGATGGACGGCAGCTTCACCGCGGCTTCGCCGGCGTCACCGGACGCTGGCAGACTTCGAGCGCCGCATGGGAGACGCAGTGCGCGGCCCGCATCACGGCGGGCAGCCACGTGCTCACGCTGCGCTGCCCGGGCCCCTGCATGCCGCATATCTGCGCGCTGCGGTTCGAGGCGCCGGTCGCGTTCCCTCCCGGCTGGCGCCTGGCGCGCGGCGCTGCGCGCGTGCGCGGCCCGGCCGTCGAGCCCTTCGTTCCGCGCGCCCATCGGCTGCTGACGATGGAGCTTTCCGGCGACGGCGGCCGCCTCGCCGTCGAGGTGCTGCGGACAGGCGCGGGCGCCGCGGCCGGACCGCGTGTGGTAAAGAAACCCAGCCGAGTGCGAAGTCCGACGCTGGCAGGCTCTTGCGTGCACGGTGTCGCGTCGATTTCGGCCGACGCGGCGGAAGACGTGGGCGCAGCTGCGTTCGCGGGTGTACGGTGTGGACGCGCTCAGGTGCGAGCGGTACGAAGAGGTGATCGAACGTATACTCCGCCATAGGGGAGGGTGGGGTCCGCGCCGCGAGCACAGTCCGCCGCAGGGCTCGGGTCGCGCTCTGTCTATGAGTGCTTCTGGTGCAACGGGGAAGGGATTCTCGGTAGTTGGTAGTGACAAGCGGGGCGAAGTAGTTGTCTGGCATCTTCGGAATTTGACCTGCCCTATAGCCTTCTACCGAAAGGCAGGGTTCGGACGCGGATCCTCGCCGCCTCGAAGACGACGACCGCACCCGCATCGAGGGCGTCGGTGAGTGTGGGGATGGAGCGGAGTAGCAAAGCGACCTGCGCTTCGGGACGGCGCGGACCGCCGCGGAACAGCACGAAGGACGGCTTTGCGGCATCGCGCAGCGCGAGGAGTGCGCCGAAGTCGGTATCCGCGGACACGAGGATGCGGCCCTGGGCAGCGGCAAGAGCGAAGACGGTCTCATCCGGCGCAGCCTGAAGCCCATGATCGCGCACATGGGTCGCATCGTGACCGGCACCGGTCAGGAGTTCTGCAAATACCGGCGAGAGGGCGTTGTCGATGAGGAATCTCATTCGGACTTCGCGAGCGGGATCTCTCTTTCGAGCACCGCCTCTGCTGCAAAGCGAAGCGCCTCGCGGATGTCCTGGGGCTGGAGGTCAGGATACGCCTCGAGGATCTCTGCCTCCGCCATACCGTCGGCGAGCATGCCGACCACCGTGGCCACGGGAATACGGAGCCCCCGAATACAGGCAACGCCCCCCATGAACGCCGGTTGTGCCGTTATTCGCGCGAACTTCATGCTTTGAGCTCCGCTCATTGTGAAGACATCATGTCGCCTATCATACGATTCTACCCCGACAAGGCAAGCACCCTGTGTGTGCGAGACGGCGCGGAGTCCGGTGTTCCCGCTTGTTCCTCCTGAGAATTCCGTGCGCGGTGAAGACTTGTCCCTCCCGAGAATCCCATCCGCGGCCACCAGAGGTGTTCGGGCCGCCGAAACTCGACGCAGTTGAGGCCGAGGCCAGGGCGAGGAGGCGGGAAGATCGCGGCGGCGGATGGGAATTGACCTGCTTCGGCGAGGATGGGTGTCTATCCTCGCATTGTCCGGCGAGACCATCCTCATGGACCTCGACTGCGGAAGCGAGGAAGGAACGCCTTGTGCGGAGCGGCTGTAGCGATGGTGGAGTCCGCCGCCGCGGGGCGCGGCGACCAGTCGGACCGCGTTGCATGCTTCGATCGGCCGCGGGGCTCGGGGCGCGCGCTATCTACAAGTCCTTCTCGCGCAATGGGGCTGGAGTTTTCGGTAGGGACAGCCCCCGAGAATGCGTGGTGATCGCCCGGCGGCGTCTTCGCGCATCGAGCCGGTGTCCGTTTCCATCCGTTCCGCGCGCCGGGCTCGCCCGCGGCGGTTTCGGGGCTCCTGCGTGTGTTGTTTGACGGCCGGGACGTTTCCGATCAGCATCGTCGATGATGAAAACGCCAACGAGAAGTCCTATGGGCCCGCAGGCGCTCGCCGTCCGTCGCGAGCGTCTGCGGCGGCAGGTCGAAGACCGACAGCTTCATGCGGCACGCGATATCAACGCCCACGGCATACGGTACGACCGCGCCGCGCGTCGCCAGGACTCCGCCGATGGGCAGGCCGTAGCCCACGTGCGCGTCGGGCATGAGCGCGCCGCGCACGGCGATCGGGAGGCGGCACGCGTTCTGCATCTGCTCGATCGATTGCGGCTCCAGGTCCTGACCCCACTGGCGGAAGACGGCGGGCGCCTCCCGCGGCACGAAGCGCGACCGTTCGCGCGCCACCGCCGCCGCGAAGTCGGCGAAGTGCGGCCGCACGGCCGCGGGATCGCGGACGATGGCGCGGAGGTGGCCGCGAATCTCCTCGAGCTCGGCTCCGGCCTCGAGCGCGGCCCGAATCCCGAGGCCCGCCAGGCGCGTCGCCTCGCCCTTGGGGACCCCGATCTGGGAGAGCTCCTGGGCGGCGGGTCCTTTTTTCGCCATTGGCGTGCTTCCTTCTCAGCGGGCGCCGAGCTCGATGCGCCAGACGCCCCTGCCTTCCTTTTCCACGCGAACCTCGATTTCGAGGAACTTCTTCAAGACTTCGATGTTGGTCAAGGTGTGGCGCGTCGGCGCCACGGTCCTGAACGAGCCGCCCCCGGCCATGGCCATGGGAAGGAGCAACTGATCCGCAAGGTGCGGCCCCACGGGGGCGCCGCTCGCCAGATAGTCCCTGGCCTCGTCCACGGCCGCCCGGCCCACGTCTTCGGCCCGTATGCTGCGTTCGCCGAAGGCCGTGAAGACCTCGGTGAGGCGTTCGCTCTCGATCTCGAGCATGAGCAGGTTCCCCGGCCCGTGCGAGGCCGTCTCCTCGACCTGCAGGGACTCGCGGTCCCAGCCGAGGAGATCGCGGACGCACTTGAGCTCGCGATCGGCTATGTTCCGCGGGAGGTTCGAGACGACCGCGCGGGCGAGCGTGCGCCCGATCTCCCCGCGTTCCAGGAGGTCGAGGCGCCCGAGGCTCGCGGCGGGAGTCACGTGCACGCGAATGCAGCCTCCTCCCGCCGGGTAGAACCCGGGCCGATCGAGCACGGCCTCGACCTGCGGCCCCATGCGCGCGACGAGCGGCAGGAACGCCTTGGCGAGAAAGTCGAAGGGCGGCGCGTACGGATTGTGCGTGCCGCCCTCGAGGATCAACGTCGAGGGACCGCGGGCAACGAGGAGCGGCGGAAGCACCGTCTGGAGCACGAGCGTCGTGCTTCCGGCGGTGCCGACGGCGAAACGATACTCCCCGGGCGCGATCGCGCCGGGGGTGAAGCGCAGCTCCCCCGCGCCGAGCCTCGCGCCGGGCGCCTGCGCGCCGCTCACCGCGGCCGCCGCGGTGACGGCCGTCAGGTGCTGGCGCAGCAGCCCGGGCTTCTTGCGGCCCGCGCGGATGTTCGTGATCTCGAAGGGCCGTCCCGTCGCGAGCGCGAGGGCAAGCGCCGAACGCAGAATCTGCCCGCCGCCTTCACCGGCGGATCCGTCGATGCGTACGAGCTCGGTGTTCATGCGCGACCGCCTTTCCAGGGGCCCTGTTCCGCAATCACGGTGACGCACCGAGAATCCCGCTCGGGCGTTCCGGCAAAAGAGCCCTGCGGCGGCAAAAGATGGCGAAACGTTTCTTTGTGCTCTATCCATTGAGCTACGGCCCCACGTCGGGACCCCCCGGACTCGAACCGGGAACCGCAAAGTCCATGTAGTTCCGCCTGCATCCGCCGAAAGGGCTCTTGCGACAGGCTCATTTACTAACCGTATTCCGCGGCGCCGGCAAGGGGTGTCGAGACCGAACAGTGTTGGAAATGTAGTCCCGACGGCATCCGGCGCCGCGTACGTTGCACGCAATCGGCGGCGACAATCGAAGCGAGAGTCAAGGCAGGCACGGCGCCCGCCCGCCGGGGTTCGGACCCGGTTGACCATGTACTCCCGCCGGCATTCGCCGTCGCGTTGACGCAGCACATCAGGGCTCAGAGGGTCAGCGTCTCGATGACGCCGACCCAGTGAGCCGGGTCGAGCTTCCCGTCCGCGAACTTCGCCACGACCTGGAAGACCGCGTCCGAGAACCCGCCGACATTGAGGATGTCGCTCCGCTCGACGGCCTGGGTCGTGCCGTTGGGCTGGACGTCGATGCACACGAGCCGCGCCGAGGGGCGACGATCCTTGAAGCGTGCCCACTCGTGCAGCGTCGCCGTGCCGCGTCCGCCGCGGGCGTCGACCCACGACTCGTTGTCGGAGACGAACACCACGAGATCGCCCTGCGCCCGCTGCTTGTTGAGGCGCGCCAGCGGGGCGCTGCAGTTCGTGCCTCCGCCGCAGACCGCGGACAACTTGGTCGCGTTCGTCATCACGCTGTCGCGCGGATTGAGCTGCAGATCGACGACCTGCGCCTCGAAGGGCAGCACCTCGGCGCCCGGGTTCTTCCGCACGAACGCGGCCGCGGTCAAGGCGGCGACGTCCACGCAGCGCACCGCGGTCGTCGCGCCCTTGCGCCGGCCGGTCACGGGCGAGCGCATCGAGCCCGACACGTCGCAGCAGACGTAGACCTTTCCCGCGACGGCCGGCACGTTCTCGATGGCGCGCTCCATCGCGTCCTGGAGCGACTCGCGGATGACCGCGGGGACGCCGCCGTCGGCCGTGACGTACGCCGCCAGGAGCTGGTACGGAAACGCGCGCGCACGCGCAATCGCCTCCGGGTCCCTGAGCCGGTCGGCGACGACGCCGGCAAGCTGCGGGGCTTCCGCGAAGACGCCGTGCCGGACGAACGTGTTCAGGTTCATCCGCGTCATCTGCCATGGCGCCCGCGCGGCGATCGATGCCCAGTGCCGCTTCTGGAGCTGCAACGACGTCAGCAGTTGGAAGGGCACGTCGGGAACCTCGCCCTCGAGGTCCTTCTTGAAGGCCTCGTAGGCCCGAACGAGCGGCGGCAGCGCGTCTTCCGCCGCGCCGCGGCCGGTGAGGTAGCCGTAGAGCGCCTCACGCGACGCGCCGGCGGGCCGCGGGTGCACCATCTTGATGATGTCGGCCAGCGACGGGTCGTTCCCGGTCGAGGAGCGAAAGAGCTCCTCGTCCGAGCGCGAGGCGAGCCAGTCCCTGACGAGGCGCTTGGGCAGCGAGCCGAGCGACTTCCGTCCCACGACGCCGCTGCGGATGATCTGAACGAAGTTGCGGAGCATCTTCGCGTTGTCGATCACGCGGGTGAAGATCCTCTCCAGGAGCCGCGGCGCCACGACCGAGAGCGCGGCGCAGAGCAGCGCCGGCATGTCCTTCATGGCGCCCTCCTCGCGGCTGTAGATGGCGGTCTTGGCGATGAACTCGGGCTCGATCTCCTTGCAGAGCGCGAGCACCGTGTCGAGCTGGTCCCTGTCGTCGGCGTAGAACGTGCCGTTCAGGCAACCCGTCGCGGCAAGCTGCGCCAGCTTGTGCTTGGGCGGATAGGCATACGCCGGCGCGGCCTCGCTGTTGCGCGCGTCCGTTGCCGGGATGAGCGCCCCGAAGAGCGATTGGAAGAGAGACTTGCTTGCCATAGAGTCCTCCGCAGTGAATTGCGTGTCCCGAGGCCGCCTCGCGACGGCCAATGTCTCGGGAAAAAGCAAGCACCGTGCCGGAGTGCGACAGCGGAGGCAGAAAAGTCACAACTGTTGATTGGAAAACAGGTTGAGATGTTGCGTGCGAGGCTTCCCAAAGAACCTGCATTCGGCTATAATGCTCCCACAAGATAATAAGCTATCCAACTGGATAGAAAACGCATGACCAAGAAGACCGTCGCCATCGGGTTCCTCGGCACCACGCTGGACGCCGGCAAGGGCGAGGAGCGCTGGGAGCGGTGGCGCCCCTCGGTTTCCCTCTGCCGGCAGGAGGATCTCCTCGTGCATCGCTTCGAGCTCCTCCACCAGGCCAGGCACGCCGAGCTGATGGGGATCGTCGGGCAGGATATCCGCGCGGTCTCGCCCGAGACCGACGTGCGCTCGGTTCCGTGCGAGCTCAGGGACCCGTGGGACTTCGAAGAGGTCTTCGCGGCGCTGCACGCCTTCGCCCGGTCCTACCGCTTCGACACCGACCGGGAGGAGTATCTGGTCCACATAACGACGGGCTCGCACGTGGCCCAGATCTGCATGTTCCTGCTCACGGAGTCGCGCCACTTCCCCGCGCGCCTGGTCCAGACGCTTCCCCCCAAGCGGCGGGGCACGCTCGACCCGGGCGCCTTCCAGATCATCGACCTCGATCTCTCGCGCTACGACCGCATCGCCATGCGCTTCGCCGAGGAGCGCCGCGAGGGGCTCTCCTTCCTGAAGTCGGGGATCGAAACGCGGGACGTGCGCTTCAACGCCCTCATGGAGCGGATCGAGACGGTGGCCATTGCCGCCCGGGCGCCGATCCTGCTCACGGGCCCGACGGGCTCGGGCAAATCGCTCCTTGCGCGCCGGATCTACGAGTTGAAGAAGGTCCGGCGCCAGGTGGAGGGCGGCTTCGTCGAGGTCAACTGCGCCACGCTCCGCGGCGATGCGGCCATGTCGGCGCTTTTCGGGCACCGCCGGGGCGCGTTCACGGGCGCACTCGCGAACCGCCCGGGCCTGCTGCGGGCGGCCGACGGCGGCGTGCTCTTCCTCGATGAGATCGGCGAGCTGGGCGATGACGAGCAGGCGATGCTGCTTCGCGCCGTCGAGGAGAAGCGCTTCCTGCCGCTGGGGGCGGACGAGGAGTCGGAGAGCGACTTCCAACTCATCGCGGGCACGAATCGCGACCTGCGGGACGAGGTCGCGCGAGGCCGCTTCCGGGAAGACCTCCTGGCGCGCATCAACCTGTGGACGTTCGAGCTGCCGTCGCTGCGGGAGCGCATCGAGGACCTGGAGCCGAACGTCGCCTACGAGCTGGAGAAGCACGCGCGCGCGACGGGAAAGCGCGTGACGTTCAACAAGGAGGCGCTGCGCCGTTTTCTCGTCTTCGCCGCCTCGCACGAGGCGGTGTGGGCCGCGAACTTCCGCGACCTCAACGCCGCAATCACGCGCATGGCGACGCTGAGTGCGGGAGGCAGGATCACGGAGCGCGAGGTCGAGGACGAGATCGCGCGCTTGCGCGCGCAGTGGGGAACGGTGCGCGCGCCGGCGGGGGAAACGGTGCTGGGGGAGATTCTGGGCGCCGAGCGCGCCGAGCGCCTCGACCGCTTCGATCGCGTGCAGCTCGCCGATGTGCTCGAGGTCTGCCGGCAGTACCGCACGCTCTCGGAGGCGGGTCGCGTGCTCTTCGCCGAGTCGCGCACGCGGCGCACCCGGCTCAACGACGCCGACCGCCTGCGCAAGTACCTCGCGCGCTTCGATCTTGCCTGGGACGACCTCCCGCGGTGAGGAACGCGGCGCGAGCGAGGCCCGCCGGTTGGGCGTATGGTAAAGAAACTCGGCCGGCCCCGAAATAGGACGCCAGCAGGCTCTTGCGTGAGCGGTGTCGCTTCGAGTGCGGCCGAGGTGGCGGCCGATCCTCGCGACCTGCGCCCGCGGCGTTTCCAGAGCTCCCGCGTCGTTGTTTGACTGCCGAGGCGTATCCGCGTATGATCCCGGATGATGACAGCGCCAACGAGATCTCCTGCGGGCCCTGCGGGCGGATAGGCGGAGGCCGACATGGACGATCCATCGATCCTCGCGAACGCCCCGATGCCGCTCGCCCGCGCCTGGCGCAGGCTGCGGAACGCCGAGGAGGTCCGGGAGCGGCATGACCTCGCCTACTACCTCCACGAGATCTACCTCAAGTACGCGGCCGCCATCGCCATGGCCCGCTACATCGCCGGCGAGGAGCGGGACCACCGGGTCAACGCCGTCCTGAAAGGCCTCGCCCGGCCGAGCCTCGGGGAATGGCTCGGCTTCCTCCGCGAGTGCGTCCGGTTCCTCTCGGCCGCCCGGGAGCCCGATCCCGCCGCCATCGCGCTCCGCGACCTGCTCGAGACGAAGGAGTCGCGCTGGGAGGGCGTCGTCCGCCTCTGGAACGGGCTCCGAGCCTTCCGCACGGGAGAACGCTCCGCGCGGGACAAGGTGAGCCTCGCGATGCTCCTCGAGGAGATCGTGGCCTACCGGAACCGGGTCTTTGGACACGGAGCGCCCCTCGATGCCGCCCATTACCGGGAGCTGGGCATGCTCCTGGCGGCGGCCTTCCCCGACATCCTGCACGCCTCGCCCTTTCTCACGGTCCGCCGGCTCGTCGCCTTCGGACGGGCGCAGGTGCTGGAAAGCTCGCGGATCGAGTGCTCGGTCATCGCGTACATGGGAATGAATCCCATCCGCAGCGAGGAGCCGCTGCGGCTCCCGTACGGCGCCCCCGTCCCCCGGGAGGGGATCCTCCATCTCGCCGGCGAGGGAAGCGCGTTCCTCCCGCTCGATCCGTTCCTGATCGCGCGCGATGAAGACGTCTACTTCCTGAACGAGGCCTCGGGGTCGCCGGAGTACCTCTCCTACTCCAGCGGCGAGCGCTTCCGCCCGCCGGCCGCCGGGGAGCAGCAGGCGCAGCTCTTCGAGAAGATCCTCGGCTACGGCGTCGACGCCTCGAAGCTGAGCCGCATCGGCGAGGACTGCCGGCCCGCCGCGGAGGTCGCCGAGCCGGCCGGGGATCAGGGCGAACGAAGTCTCGGCAACTACCGCATCGTCCGCGAGGTCGGCCGGGGCGCCATGGGCGCCGTCTTCGAGGCGGTGCAGGTCTCCCTCGGCCGCCGCGTCGCCCTGAAGGTGCTGCCGGGGACCTTCGCCATGGATCCGAAGAGGGTCGAGCGCTTCCTGCGCGAGGCCCGCTCGACCTCCCGCATCCATCACCCGAGCATCGTGCCCATCTACGAGGTCGGCGAGGCCGAGGGCACCCACTTCTACGCGATGGAGTACATCGACGGCCCCTCGCTCGCGGCGCTCCTCGCGGGGATGCGGGAGAAAGCGGTGGGCGGCGGCGCGAAGGGCTCGGGCACGTGGGACCCGGAGTGGATCTCGTCCACGGCGCGGAGGACGGCCGAGCTGGCCGAAGGGCTCGAGAAGGCGCACCTCCAGGGGCTCGTCCACAGGGACGTGAAGCCGTCGAACATCCTCGTCGACTCCAGCGGGCGCTTCGTCCTGGTCGACTTCGGCCTCGTGCGGGAGGAGGAGGCCGAGACGCTGACCCGGTCGGGCGAGATGGTCGGCACCCTGAGCTACATGTCGCCGGAGGCGGTCGGACGGCGGCGCGTGGACGCCCGCGCGGACGTCTACGGCCTCGGCGCGACGCTCTACGAGGCCCTCACCCTGGCGCTCCCGTTCCCGGGCGCGACCGAGCACGAGGTCCAGGGCGCGATCATGTTCAAGGAGCCGATCCCCCCGCGGAAGCTGAATCCGCGGATCCACCGGGACCTGGAGACGATCGTCCTCCACGCCCTCGAGAAGGATCCCGACCGCCGGTACGCGACCGCGGCGGACCTCGCCGACGACCTCCGGCGGTTCCTCCGATACGAGCCGATCCGCGCCCGTCCGCTCTCGACGGTCACCCGCATCGTCCGGCGGGCTCGCCGGCACGCGCCGGCGCTCGGCGCCGCCGCCGCGATCGTCCTCCTCGCCGCCGCGCTGGCGGCCGCCCTCTGGATGATCGCGGGCCAGTCGCGGAAGGACCGCGAGGCGCGGTACCGCGACCAGGTGGCGCGCGCGGCGGTGGGAATCCTCGGCGGCCATTTCCTGTACTTCGATCCGTCCCAGCAGGTCTTCACGGCATCGCTCCTGGAGTCCACCCGCGGCCTGGGGCCCATCCGGAAGGCGCTCGGGGATCTGGAGGAGGCGGCCGGCCTGATCGACGACCGGCCCGAAGCCCATTACTTCTCCGCCCGGGCCCATCTCATCGAAGGGAAGGACGCCGAAGCCCGGAAGGCGCTCGACCTCGCGCTCGCCCGGGGGCCGGACTTCGTCCCGGCGATGGTCCTGAACGCGGCCCTCCTGGAACGGGAAGGGAAGTCCTCCGAGGCGGAGGGGGAGATCCGGCGGGCGGACGCGTGCGCGGGCAGCGGGTGGCCCCGGGAGTGGCTGGAGGCGATGCGCGAGGCGGCCCTCGCCCGCTGGACGAAGGCTGCGGCAGCCTGGGACAAGCTGATCGATCGCCTCGGGGCCGGGGAGGCGCTCTTCCCGGGGGCCCGCGTCGAGGTCCGCCTCGGCCGGGGCGTCGCCTTCCTCCGGAGCGGGAAGCACCGCGAGGCGATCCGCGACCTCCTCGTGGCGTCCGAGGAGGGACGCGGCTCGATCGTCCCGGGCCTTCTCCTCTTCCGGGCCTACCTCGGAAAAGGGGATTTCGAGGAGGCCGAGAGAACGCTCGAGGAGATGTTCCGGGACTCGCCCTGGCAGGATCACATCGCCATCGCGGCGGTCAACGAGTACCGGTATCGCGACCAGGGGAAGGCGAGGCGGTGGGCCGAACGCATCGCGAACCCATCCCTGAAGCTCCAGGCGAGGCTCGCCGTCGCGTGGTTTCGCGACTTCGCATCGGGAGGAGATTTCGCCGTCCCCGTCCGGATCGCCGAGGAGTGGATCGCCCTCGAGCCGGAGTCGCCGGCGGCGCATCGCGACGCTGCGCTCAGTTGGTTCTTCCGGGGCGACAACGCGAAGGCCGAGGAGCACGCGCTCCGGGCGCACGACCTCGATCCGCAGGACTCCTTTGCCTACTGGTTCATGATGCGGGCCAGCATCCGGCGGGGAGAGTACGACCGCGCCCTGGAAGAAGCCCGTGCCGGCGTCCGCCTCAACCCCTACCACGTGATCACCTGGAGCGGAGTGGCTCGCGCCCTCATAGAAATGAACAGGACGGAAGAGGCGGTGGATATGCTGATCGAGGCCATGAAGAGGACATCTCGCGGCTTCTACTGGCCCTACGATGTCTTCGATTCCTTCTTCGGCGGCCAAGTGCCTCCACGGTTCGTCGCCCAGCTGGAGGAGTTCCTGAAGGAGGATCCGGACCACCCCGGCCTCCGCGCGCTCCACGCGGCCTCCTTCGGCGCCCGCGGCATGCTCCGCGAGGCGGCCGGGGAGTACCGGGAGGCGCTGCGCCTGCTGGACGACGCGCTCTACCACGAGCTCCTCGGCGACATCCTCGTCGCTCTCGAGCCCTCCGATCCCGGCGGCGGCTTCCTTGCGGAGGCGATTCGGGAGTACTGCGCGGCCATCGACCGCAGACCGCTCCACGGGAATCCCCACAGGCGGCTGTGGCCGCTCCTGCGCCGGGGGATTCCGGGGGAATGCTTGGAGGCCTTGGCCGGCTCCCTCCGCCGCCTCGAGGATGCCTGGACGGCGGAGAGGGTCGATACGCCGCAGGTGCTCCACACGCTCGCCCTCGGCTGGAGCCGGCTGCCCGAAGGCCGGTCGGATCACGCGAAGGCCGCCGCCTGGGCGGAGAAGGCGGTCGAGATCGGAGGGCGCCTCGAGGACTTCCTCCTCGTCGCCGAGGTCCGGGATAGGGGAGGCGACACGAAGGGAGCGCTCCTCTCGCTCGAGGAGGCGCTTTGCGAATCCGCCGCCGACCTGCGCCGGCGGGAGATGGCGCAGGCGTTGCGGGAACGTCTAGGAGGCGATCTCCCCGGCCCCGCATCCATCGATGCGGCGCTCGAGGACCTCGACACATCCATCCTTGTCCCCCTGGCGGCCGAGTGGCGGTACTGGAAGGGTACGGCGGAGCCGAGCCCCGATGCCTCCGGCAGTCCTTCGCTCGCATGGACCGGAGCAGTCTTCGATGATGCGGGTTGGCCCGTCTCCCCCGCGCCGCTCGGCTACGGCGACCGGACCTATCCGAGCGCCGCCCTCGCCGACATGGGGGGCAAGTACGGCACCGCGTATTTCCGGCACCGGTTCTCCGTAGCCGGAAAGGACGCGGTCCGCCGCCTCCTCCTGTACTACGAGGTCGACGACGGAATGGTTGCGTTCCTGAACGGCAAGGAGGTGCGCCGATTCCATGCAGGCTCCCGGGGCAAGGCGGTTCCGTCAACCGGGACGGCCACGGAGGTGGTCACCGACGCCGAGCCGGGGGAGATCGGGCTCGATCCGGGCCTCCTCGCCGAAGGGGAGAACCTCCTCGCCGTCCAGGGGCTCAACGCCAGCCCGAACAGCTCCGATTTCACCTTCGCCGCCACCCTCCGGGCGGTCGCCCCGCCCGACCCGAAGCGGGATGCCGAGTTCCTCGAGAAATGCCGGACACTCTTCCAGGGTTCCGACGCGGGCGAGCGGATCCGCTACCTGGAAGCCAGAATTCACGAACGGGCCGGGAGGGCCGCCGAGGCGGCGGCGTGCTGCTCGGACCTGCTCCGGCGGGAGTGGGGGCCGGCCGACCGCGCGCGGATTCTCCTCGTCCTCTGCCGGAGCCTGCGGGCGGCGGGGAGTCCCGCCGAGGCGGCCCGGACGCTGAGCGAGGCGCTCCGGCAGCCGGACCTGCGATCCGGGAGAGCTCTGTGGGAGATGTGGCTCGAGATCGAGATGCAGGGCGGGCGGAATCCGTCCGAAGTGCTGGCCGATCTGCCGGGAGGGCAGGCCTCCGCGGTCCCGCAGGACATCGGAGTTCGCGCCCTCCCCGAGGTCACGGTGTCCTCGGCATCGCCGGGCGGCTACGCGGAGGACGCCGCGTGGATCCTCGAGCGCCTGGTCTGCGGAGAGCCGATCCGGATCGACTGCGGCGGAGATGGAGATCCGGCCGGCGGGGCCGCGTGGGCTCGCGACCGGTTCTACGTGGGATGTCCGTCCGGCGCCGATTTCCTCCGGCTGGGCGCGCGCCACCCCAACCCGGTCCGGGGGACGGACGCCGAGCCCGTCTTCCAGTCGAGCCGGTGGTTTTCCGACCGGATCCCCGGAGAGCCGGGCTACCGGCTCCCGCTTTCTCCCGGCGAGTACGATGTCGTCCTCGGCTTCTCGGAAGCATGGCTGAAGGAACCGGGGGCGAGGGTGTTCGGGATCGAGGTCGAGGGCCGCCGGGCCATCGAGGACTACGACGGCGCTGCGAGGGTCGGCGCGTATGCGGCCGACCGCGTCGAGATCGAGAAGGTGCGGGTCGAGGACGGCATCCTCGACATCCGGTTCATTCCGATGACCGACAATCCGCACGTGGCGGCGATCGAGGTCCGCCCGGTGCGGTGAGCGCAAAGAGGAGAAGATCATGGTGAAGCGCGTGATTCCGTTCCTGCTCGGGATCGTCTGGACCGCGGCGTCGCTGAGCGCCGCCGAACCGAGGCCGGTCGACATCTCCCGGCTGTCCGGCTGGGACATCGTGCTGCCCGAAGACGCGGCGCCGGCGGAGGTCCACGCCGCCGAGGAGTTCCGGGCGATCTTCGCGCAGGCGGGCGGCGTCGATCTGCCCATCGTCCGCGCCGCCGGCCGCCCCGACCGGCACGTCTTCATCGGGGCGGGCGCGGCGATGCGCGCGAGCCCGGCGGGCTTCGCGGCGGACGGCATGGGCCCCGAGGACTTCCGCATCGTCGCCCGCGACGACATCATCGCCATCGCCGGGGGCCGGCCGCGGGGCACGCTGTACGGGGTCTACACGTTCCTCGAGGACCACGCGGGCGTCCGCTTCCTGACGGCGGACCACACGCACATCCCCAGGCTGCCCTCTCCCGCGAACATCGGCCCGATCGACCGCACGGTACGCCCGCCGCTCCTCTTCCGATGGAGCTACTACGGCGAGACGAACGGGGACCCCGCCTTCGCGGCCCGCATCCGGGTGAACACGGTCGGCGGCGACCCCAAGTTCGGCGGGAAGACCGGACAGTCGCTCATCAGCCACACCTTCGGGTCCCTGATCCCCACGTCGAAGTACGGGAAGGAGCACCCGGAGTACTTCGCCCTCCGCGACGGCAGGCGGCTCGCCTCGGGGAACGACTGGTTCGAGAGCGAGCCTTGCCTGACGAATCCCGATGTGCTCCGCATCGTGACGGAGGAGGTGCTCGCCGGGCTGAAGGCCCATCCCGAGATGGAGAACATCTCGGTCAGTCAGAACGACAACGACCGCCATTGCCTCTGCCCGGCGTGCAAGGCGGTCGACGACCGTGAGGGGACGCCGATGGGGAGCCTCCTCGAGTTCGTGAACGCCGTCGCCGACGCGGTTGCGAAAGAGCATCCGCGCGTGAAGGTCGGAACGCTGAGCTACTGGTACACGCGGAAGCCGCCGAGGACGATCCGGCCGCGGCCGAACGTGCAGATCCAGCTCTGCAGCATCGAGTGCTGCGTGGTGCACGCCATCGACGACCCCGACTGCCCGAAGAACCGCCAGTTCTGCGCGGACATGGCCGCGTGGGGGAAGCTCACCGAGAACATCTTCATCTGGAACTACAACACGAACTTCAGCAACTACCTGCTGCCCTTCCCGAACCTCCGCGTGATCGAGCCCAACATCCGGTACTTCGTCGCGAACGGGGCGAAGGGCATCTTCATGCAGGCGGCGGGGAACAACACGGGAGCGGAGATGTCCGACCTCCGGAACTACGTCATGGCGGGTCTGCTCTGGGACCCGGGCCGGAAGGCGGACGCGCTGATCGGCGAGTTCCTCGACCTCCACTACGGGCCGGCCGCGCGGCCCATCCGGGAGTTCCTGACGAAGTACCACGACCACGTCGTTGCGAAGGGCATCCACCCGAACTGCTTCGGAAACGGCGCCGCCTACGCGATCGACGGCGCCATCGCGAAGGCCGCCCTGGACGCCTTCGACGAGGCGATGGCGCTCGCGGGCGATGCCACCGTTCGGGCGCGGGTGGAGAAGGCGTCGATCTGCGCGCACCGGGCGGCGATCGAGGAGGCCTGCGCGAGCATGGAGGACGCGCCGCTGGATGCGGCCGTCGCGGCGCGCCTGCGCCCCGCGGTCC
>JBFZCA010000037.1:0-7996 GCA_041308205.1 Planctomycetota bacterium
GCGGCGCGATGTCGCGCGCGCGCGGCCGCAGGCGCGCCAGCTCCTCCTCCAGCGCCGCGGTGTCGCGCGCGAACGTCCCGAGGAGGTCGTTGAGACTGAGGATGACCTCGACCCGGAACGCCGTGCCCGCGCGGTTCGGCGGCTCGATCGCCGCGCGCGTCACGCTCTCCACGATCCCCTCGCGCGAGACGTTGATCCTGAGGCTCAGGTCGAGCCTGCGGCGCAAGAGGTCGACAAGGTCCGCGCGCGCGAACTCCCCGGCGACATGCGCTGCGGCCGCGGACGACGCCGTGTGCACGAGCCTGAGCCCGCACAGGCGCAGGTTGGAGCCCTCGGCGCGCACCTCCGGCGGCAGCGGCATCTCACGGGCGTCCCCCACCGAGACGCAGCAGACGCGTCCGGCGCGGTCGAGCAGCACGCCGATGCGGGCGCCGAGCTCCGCCGACAGCTCGGCCATCTCGCGGGCAAGCTCGACGCTCAGCGCATCCTCGGGGCGAACGCGCCGGCGCGCCAGCCGCTTGAGCGCGGCGAGCTCCGATGCTTTCAGTCCGAAGGTTTTGCCGATGACGTTCGTCACTCGATGCGGGCTTCAGGGTACGGGGCTGCAGGGGTACCAGGCATAGCGCGGCATCGAGTCTACGCGCTTCGGGAGAGAACAGTCAAGCGCACGCCGCCGTGAGTTGCCGCCGGCCGCGGCCCGGGAGAAGCGCGCGCAGATCAGTACAGCGGCGAATCGGTGACGGCGGCGGGCCCCACGCCCGACACCTGGCGGATCACGCCGCTCTGGTCCACGTAGAATGCGCGGTTGCCGCTCGCGAGGCTCAGCGGCGACGCCCAGGCCTGCCAGGTCGTCAACGCGCCCAAGGGGTTCGGGTCGGCGCCCACCAGGCTGAAAACGTAGTCCGCCTTCACGCCCACGGCCAGCGTGCCGTCGATGTAATCCCAGGGACCGCCGCCCGCGATCGTCAGCGCCAGAAGGTTCGCGGGGTAGCTGTTGGGGATGACCGACGTGCGGTACTGCTCGCAGGACGTGCAGATCAGGCGCAACGATGTTATCGCCGAGGATTCGTTGGCGGCTTTCTTGGCGCCGAGCAGACTCGGCAGCGCGATGCCCATGATAAGGGCGATGATCGCCACCACGATCATCAATTCGACCAGGGTGAATCCTCGAATGCCGTGCCTCACGTCCGTCCTCCGCCGCGGCTGTCCCTTCTCATCGTGGTGTGAAGTTCTTCTCCTACATCGGTACGGCGGGCGGGAACCTTGAGGAGAGGGATTCGGCCGCCTTCGCCGCGGCTGCGGCGGCGTTGTCGCGGAGGCTGCGGCGGCGTTGTCGCACCAACCGCGGCGGCGGACGCCGGTTTCAGTACATTACCATGCCGCCATCGACTGCGAGCACCTGGCCGGTTATGTACGCGGCCCGGTCGCTCGCGAAGAACGCGACCGCATCAGCCACGTCCTGCGGTTTACCGGCCCGTGCGAGCGGCACGGCGACGAGGAAGGCCTCCTTGGCCTTCTCGGGCAGCACGGCCGTCATCTCGGTCTCGATGTACCCCGGGGCGACCGCATTGGCCGTGACGCCGCGCGATGCAAGCTCGCGCGCCACGGTCTTCGTCAGCGCGATCACGCCGCCCTTGGACGCGGCGTAGTTGGCCTGGCCCGCGTTGCCCATGATACCGACGACGCTGGCGATGTTTATGATCCGGCCCGAACGCTGCCGCATCATGTGCATGCCGGCGGCGCGGCAGCCGTAGAACACCGCCGTGAGGTTGACGTCGATCACGCGCTGCCAGTCCTCGTCCTTCATGCGCAGGAGGAGGCCGTCGCGGGTGATGCCGGCGTTGTTGACCATGATGTCGAGCCGTCCCCACGCCTTGGCCACGGCATCCACGAACGCCTTGATTTCGCCGGCGTCGGCCACGTTGACCTTGCCCGCCATTGTCTCGACGCCGAATCCCTTGATCTCCTCGGCGGCTTTCAGGGCCGCGGCCTCGTCGATATCGCACACCGCGATCTTCGCGCCCCGTCGCGCCAATTCGTCGGCGATCGCGCGCCCGATGCCGCGGGCGCCGCCCGTCACCAGCGCGCACCTGTCCTTCAGCTCCGTCATGCTCTCCTCCATGGTTCTCGAATGCCTGCCTCGACGCGCCGTACGGTACGCGCTCCGCCCGGCGGCGTCAAGCCCGAGGCGCCGCAACGGATGCGGAGCGGCGCACCGTCTCCCATTCCGTTCTCTGTGTCCTCTGTCTTCTCCGTGGTGAATCAGCCGCAAAGGCGCGAGGATTCTCGGGAGAACCGAGGAAAGGCTGCATGGCGCCCGAAAACATGCGCCGCCCTTGCTGCCTTCGTGCCTTCGTGGCGACTTTTCGGTTCACGCCCTCTCGGGCGCAGGCCGAGACCGCCGCTTTCGAGAGTCGCCGGCTACGCCACTCTCGCCAGCCAGCGCTCGTACGCCGGGGTGCGGCCCTTCACCGCGTCGAAGTACGCGGCCTGGACCTTCAGCGTCACGGGGCCGGGCTTGCCCTCGCCGATGGGCCGGTCATCGACCTCCCTGACCGGCGTCACCTCCGCGGCCGTGCCCGTGATGAAGATCTCGTCGGCGATGTAGAGCTCGTCGCGCGCGATGTTCCGCTCGACCACCTCGAGGCCCAGGTCCCGCGCGATCGCGATGACCGAGTCGCGCGTGATGCCGCCGAGGATCGACGTCACGCCGGGCGTGTGCACGACGCCGTCCTTGACGATGAAGATGTTCTCGCCGCTGGCCTCGGCGACGAAGCCGGCGGTGTCGAGCATGATCGCCTCCTGGTAGCCCATGTGGACGACCTCGACCTTGGCCATGATGTTGTTGACGTAGTGGCCGCACACCTTGCCCTTGGCCATCACGCTGTTGATGTGATTGCGGGCGAAGGAGGACACCTTGGCGCGAATGCCGCGCGTCAGGCCTTCCTCGCCGAGGTACGCGCCCCACGGGAACGCGGCCACGACCGTGCCCACCGGGTTGTCGACCGCGTAGAGCCCCACCGCGCCGTACCCTATGAACATGATGGGGCGGATGTACGCCTCCTTCAGGCCGTTCTCCTTGAGCACCAGCATGACCGCGTCCCGCAGGCCGGACAACGGCACGGCCGGCCTGATGCCGATGATCTTGGCCGAGTCGTACAGGCGGCGGAGGTGCGCATCGAGGCGGAACACGGCCGAGCCGCCGTCCGCCAGGACGTAGGAGCGGATGCCCTCGAACACCCCGAAACCGTAGTGCAGCGCGTGCGTGAGCACGTGCACGCGCGCATCCTCCCACGGGACCAGCTTCCCGTCCTGCCAGATCCACTTGACTTTTTCAACCATTGCAGCAACCCGTTTCCTTGGAGCCTGTGTCCTTCCCGCCGTTGAACCGATCGATCGCCCCGTGCCTGATCAGACCGTAGAGTATGCTGTCTATGAGCGCGAGCCAGGAGGCTTCGATGATGTTCTCGGAAACCCCGACCGTGCTCCACGAGCCGTTTTCGTCGGCCGATTCGATGACGACCCGCACCCGGGCCGCCGTGCCGCTGTCCTCGTCCACCACCCTGACGCGGTAGTCGGTCAGGCGCACCGCCGCCACCTCGGGGTAGAACTGGCTGAGCGCCGCACGGAGCGCGGCGTCGAGCGCGGCGACCGGGCCGTTGCCCTCGCCCACCGACAGCTCTTCGCGGCCGTCGACCCTGACCTTCACGGTCGCCTCGCTGATGGTCGTCCGGTCCTGCGCCCGGCGCTCGACGATCACGCGAAAGCCCACGAGCTCGAACGCGACGGGCACCTGCCCGAGCACGCGCTTGATGAGCAGCGCCGCCGATGCCTCCGCGCCCTCGAACTGGTAGCCCTCGTGCTCCAGGCGCTTGATCTCCGCCACGACGGCCCTGGGCACGTCCTCGCCGCTTCCGAGCTCGATCCCCTCGTGCCGCGCGATGAGCAGGATGTTCGACTTGCCCGCCAGCTCGGAGACCAGGAACCGCCGGTCGTTCCCCACCGCCTCGGGCGGCACGTGCTCGTAGGTCCGCCACTGCTTCATCACGGAGTGCACGTGCACGCCGCCCTTGTGCGCGAACGCGCGCGCGCCGACGAAGGGGCTGCTCTCCGGGAAGTGGTGGTTGGCGACCGCGCTCACGTAGCGCGACACGTGCGTCAGGTTCGCGAGCGACTCGCGCGACACGCCGAGCTCGCACTCCATCTTGAGGATCAGGTTCGGGATCACGGCCGCCAGATCCGCGTTGCCGCACCGCTCCCCCAGGCCGTTGAACGTGCCCTGCACCTGCACGACGCCCTCGCAGACCGCATCGAGGCTGTTGGCCACCGCAACGCCCGAGTCGTTGTGGACGTGGATGCCCACGCAGGCGCCGAGCTCCTTGACCGCGTGGGCGACGATCCGCCGCGACTCGTGCGGCAGCGTGCCGCCGTTCGTATCGCACAGGACGACCGCGTCGGCGCCGCCCGCGCGCGCCGCGCCGAGCACCTCCAGCGCATAGGCGGCGCTCTCGCGGTACCCGTCGAAGAAGTGCTCGGCGTCGAACACGACCTCGCGGCCCGCCTCCTTGAGGAAGGCCACGGACTCGCGCACGAGCCGCAGGTTCTCCTCGGGCGCGCAGCCGAGGATCTCGGTCACGTGGAGCAGCCACGCCTTCCCGAACACCGTGACGACGGGCGTGCGGGCCGCGAGCAGCGCCTTGAGGTTTCCGTCCTTCGACGGCGCGCTCGCGCGGCGGTGCGTGCTCCCGAACGCGCTCACGCGCGCGCGCCGGAGCGGCACGTCGCGCGCCTGTTCGAAGAACGCCGCGTCCTTCGGGTTGGAGCTCGGCCACCCGCCTTCCACGTAGTCCACCCCGAACGCATCCAGGCAGCGCAGGATCTTGAGCTTGTCCTCGAGCGAGAACGAGATCCCCTCGCACTGCGATCCGTCGCGCAGGGTGGTGTCGTAGATCAGGATTCTCCGCGTCATAGCTTCACCAGCCGCTCGCCGTGCCGGCGCGGCTCGAAGGTGGTCTCGTCGCTCCTGAGCAGCGAGATCTTGCCCGAGCGTATGACCTCGAGCACGCCGAACGGCTCGAGCGCCTTCAGGAAATCGCTGATCTGCGCGGGATCGCCCGCCAGCTCGAGCGTCACCGTCTCGGCGCCCACGTGGAGCACGCGCGCGTGGAAGACATCCGCCTCCTGCGTCACGCGCGCGCGCTGCCCGTTCGGCGCCTTCACCTTGACGAGCACGAGCTGGCGCTCGACCGCCGGCCGCGGCGAGAGCGTCACGACCTGCTCGACATCGATGAGCTTCCAGAGCTGCTTGCAGACCTGCTCCACCCCCGCGTCGTTCTCCATGACGACGAGCGTGATGCAGTACAGGTCCGGCGTCGCCGTCTGCTCGGCCGTGACCGACAGCAGGTTGAAGGCCCGGCGGCTGAACAGCCCGGCGATGCGGGCCAGCACGCCGGGACGGTTCTCGGTCAACGCGCAAATGGTCGTGGGGCGTTTCATTCCTCACCTCCGATCGCCTCGTCCAGGCCGGCGCCGGCGGGCACGATGGGAAACACGTTCTCGTCGTTGTGCAGCCGGAAACGGATCAGGAACGGGCCTCCCGGGGAAGCCAGCGCCTGCTGGAGCGCCGGCGTGACGTCCTCGGGGTCGTGGACATCGCGGCCCTTGCCGCCGAACGCCTCGGCGACCTTCACGAAGTCGGGATTGTCCTTGAGGTCCACGGACGAGTAGCGCCGGTCGTGGAAGAGGTTCTGCCACTGCCTGACCATGCCGAGGGCCTGGTTGTCGAACAGCGCGATCACGACGTGGATCTTGTTGGAGACCGCCGTCGTCAGCTCCTGGATGTTCATCTGGAAGCTGCCGTCGCCGGCGATGAGCACCACCGTCCTGTCCGGGAACGCGAACTTGGCGCCGATCGACGCCGGGAACCCGTAGCCCATGGTGCCCAGGCCTCCCGAGGTGAGGAAGCCGCGCGGCCGGGTCACGGGGTAGTACTGCGCCGCCCACATCTGATGCTGGCCGACATCGGTGACGATGATCGCCTCCTCGCCGGCCAGGCGGCCGATCTCCTCGACGATGTAGCGCGGGGAGATGTTGTCGCGCGTGCCCTTGACGCCGCTGGCGAGCGACTGGAGGGGATGCTTCGTGCGCCACGCATCGATCTGCGCGTGCCACGGCGCGTAGTCGCGCAGGCGGCGCGCGTCGAGCCGCTCCACGATCTGTTCCAGCACGCACCGCATGTCGGCCTGCACGCCGATGTGGGCGGCCACGTTCTTGCCGATCTCGGCCGGATCGATGTCCACGTGCACGATGCGCGCGTTGCGCGCGAAGCGGTCCTTTCTGCCCGTCACGCGGTCGTCGAAGCGCACGCCCAGCGCAAGGAGAAGGTCGGCGTTCGTGACCGCTTTGTTGGCGTACACCGAACCGTGCATGCCGAGCATGCCGAGCGACTGCGGATGGTAGCGCGGCAGCGCCCCCAGCCCCATGAGCGTGGTCGTGACCGGGATCTTCGTGCACTCGATGAAGCGCCGCAGGACATCGCTCGCGCCGCCCGTGATGGCGCCGCCGCCCACGTAGAGCAGCGGCCTGCGGGCGCGGTAGATCTCATCGAGGATCAGCCGGACTTCCTCGTCGCGGGCCTTGTCCGGCACGAGGTAGCCGGGGAGCACGACCGGCGCCGCGGGCGGCTCGTAGAGCGCGGTGCGCTGCTGGACGTCCTTGGGGATGTCCACGAGCACCGGCCCGGGACGGCCCGTGCGCGCGATGTAGAAGGCCTCTTTCATGACCGCCGGGATGTCCTCGGTCCGGCTCACGAAGTAGGAGTGCTTCGTGATCGGGAAGCTCAGGCCGAACGTGTCGGCCTCCTGGAAGCCGTCCGTGCCGATCAGGGCCGAGGACACCTGCCCCGTGATCGCCACCAGCGGCACGGAGTCCATGTACGCCGTGGCCAGGCCGGTGACGAGGTTGGTCGCGCCGGGGCCCGACGTGGCCATGCAGACGCCGACCCGGCCCGACGCGCGCGCGTAGCCGTCGGCCATGTGCGCGGCGCCCTGCTCGTGGCGCGTGAGAATGTGCGTGAGCTTGTGATCGAGCAGCGCATCGTACACCGGCATGATGGCGCCGCCGGGATACCCGAAAATGATGTCGACGCCTTCCCGCGCCAGCGACCGTATGACCATGTCCGCGCCGCTCAGCATCTGGCGGCCGCCGTTGCCGTTGTCGGCGGCCGCGGGCGGCGCGCCGTTCGGCCCGTGCGTGTTACTCATTGCTGCCTCCCGCCTCCGCGGCGCCGTGCGTCTCGGCCGGCCGCTCCTTGCGCCGCGCATTCACCGCGCGGTTGGCTCCTTTCACCATTGCCGCCACCGAGGTCACGATGACGTCCTCCCCCACCGCGTCGCCGATGAACTGCCGCCCCGTCGCATCCTCGAATCGGATCGATGCATGGGCCAGGGCGTTCGTGCCGCCGGTGATGGCCTTCAAGCCGTACTCGATGAGCCTCAGGTTCGGATCGACTGCGGTTCTGAGCGCGCGCGCCGCGGCATCGACGGGTCCCACGCCGGTCGCCGTGCTCACCGACTCCTTGCCGCTCACCTTGAGCTTCACGACCGCGCACGGGGTGATGCGGTTGCCGGTCATGACGCTGAGCTCCTCCAGCGTGATCGACTGCTCGTCCGATGCGAGGTCGGACATCACATCGCGCGCGATCGCCACGATGTCCTCCTCCTCGACCTGCTTCTCGCGATCGGCGACGTCCTTGACGCGGCGCGTCACCTCCCGCAGCGCGTCGGGCTGCAGCGCGTAGCCGCGGGTCTTCAGCACCTCCTTGACGGCGTGCGCGCCGGAGTGCTTGCCGATCACGAGCGTGTGGCCCATCCAGCCCACGTCCTCGGGCCGCATGATCTCGTACGTCTCGCGGTCCGAGATCACGCCGTGCTGGTGAATCCCGGCCTCGTGGCTGAACGCGTTCAGGCCCACGACGGCCTTGTTGCGCTGGACGTCG
>JBFZCA010000038.1:0-5427 GCA_041308205.1 Planctomycetota bacterium
AGGAGATAGCCGGGATCGATGAGGTGCGCCCGCCCGCCCAGCGTGACGAGCGCCGCGCAATGCGTGTCGGGACCGTAGCGCCGGTCGGCGAGCACCGGCTCGGCCTGGAAACCGTAGCTGCGGAGCAGCGCGAGAAACAGCGCCGTCAGGCTGAAGCACGTGCCGCCCGAGCCGATCCGCAGGTGGTCGCCGAAGACCTCGCCGGGCGCCCTCAGGGCGGCATCGGCGCTCCCCTCCGCATGGTACTTGATGATCTTCGTCAGGTTCTCGAAGGGGATGTTCCCGAAGGCCCGCGCGACGGCCTCGAGAAACGCGGCATCCGGTTCGCGCCGCGCGAGGCCGAAGTGCGCGAGAAACGCTCTCGCGAGCGGAGAGTCCGGGGGCGGCGGTCGAAGTGGATCGTCGATCATGCGTTCAGTCCCGAAACCTGGGGCTCAAGACATCTGACGGAATCGCACGGGAGCGCTCGGCCTACAGCCTCCAGCCTACAGCCTCCGGCCCCCAGCCTCCAGCCCACCGCCCCCGATCACGGAAGCGCCGGCGCGATCGCCACCCCGGCGGCGGCGCCGTCGCGCTCGGGACCCGGCGTCCACCACCCGCAGCTCGAGGCCGCATCCCCTGCGTCGACGAGCGCCCGGTGGCACGGCGCGGGGACGCAGGGGCAAAGAGCGCGGGAACGACCGCGACACGACTAATGCGGGAGCGTTGCCCTTCAGGGAACGTTACGCCGCCGAGTTTCGCAGCCGGTTGCAGCCGGAAGGGGCTCCTGCGACAGGCTCAGAAGTGCCGGAGAAGCGCTGGCAAGAGCGCGGTGCGCGCGCTTCTCCGACGAGCGCGACGCATAGTATAATGACTCGCTGGTCTTTTACGGTTCCGCGCTTCCACGCAAGGAGAATGCAGCCATGAAGCGTTCGCCGCGATCTTGGCGGTGTCTGCCTGCCCTCGCACTTCTCGCGGTACAGGCGCCGGCCGCGCCCGCGGGCACGGCTCCCGAGCTTCTCGGCGAGCTCAAGGCCCTGCCGTACAAGATCATCTACGAGACGAACCGCGATGGGAACTGGGAGCTCTACGTCATGAACGCCGACGGGAGCGATCCCATGAACCTCACCAGGACACCGGACATCGATGAGCTCTACCCCAAGGCGTCGCCGGACGGCTCCCGCATCGCGTTCGTCGCCGATGAGGGCGCGGGCAAGGCGAAAGTCCGCAATCTCTACGTGATGCACCGGGACGGTTCCGGCCGCACGCGCGTGTGCGACAACGCGCGCGAGCCGTGCTGGAGCGCCGACGGCGCGGCGCTCGCCTTCCTGAAGGCCGAGCTGCCCGAGTTCACCTACACGGACTTCGCCACCAAGGGCATCCTGATCCACGAGCTCGCGACCGGGAAGACGCGCGCGCATCCCAACGCGGCGATCCTCCACCTCTACACGCTCAACTGGTCGCTCGATGGCAAGTGGTTCGTCGCCACGGTGCACGGCGGGATGGGCTTTTCGCACGCGATCCTGGCCCTCGAGGCCTCGGGGAGCGGCGTCTTCGACCTGCGCCTGGGCGGATGCCGCCCGGACCTCAGCCCCGACGGCACGCGCATCGCCTGGGGCAACGGCGATTTCGCCATCGGCGTGGCCGACATCGATCTCGACGCGGCGCCGCCCAAGGCGACCGGCGCACGCAACGCCGTCCAGAGCGCCGACCCCCTGGAGACCTACCACGCCGACTGGTCGCCCGACGGAAGATACGTCTGTTACACCTTCGGGCCCAAGAAGAAGGAGAAGGACCTCAAAGGCCTCATCCCGGAGCTTCCCGGCGTCACGGCGCCGGGCTGGAACGTCTGCGCGGCCGATGCGAATGCCCGGAACCGCTGGATCGCCTTGACGGCCGATGGGATGTCCTGCAAGGAGCCTGACTGGCTTCCCCCCGAGAAGAACGCAGGCGGCCGATGAGGCTCTCCGCGCTGGTCCTCGCGCCGCTCCTCTGCGCTTCGTGCGAGAAGGCCGCGGGCCCCGCGGGCGGCCGGCTGCCCGTCGCGAAGACGAAGCTCGGCGTCGAGATGGTCCTCGTTCCCGCGGGCGAGTTCCGCATGGGGTCGGACCGGGGGAACGACGACGAGCGGCCGGTGCACGCGGTGCGTCTCGACGCCTTCTGGATGGATCGCTGCGAGGTGACGCAGGCCGAGTACGAGCACTTGGGGTTCCCCAACCCCTCGCGCTGCAAGGGTCCCGACCTGCCGGTCGAGATGATGACCTGGACCAAGGCGGCGCTCTGCGCCAATGCCCGCTCCCGCGCGGAAGGCCTCACGCCGTGTTATGACGAGGATACGGCCAGGTGCGATTTCGACGCCGGCGGCTACCGCCTTCCCACCGAGGCCGAGTGGGAGTATGCCTGCAGGGCCGGCACGGACGGCGAGTATGGATTCGGCGGCGACCCGGGCCGTCTCGGCGAGCACGCCTGGTACGGCGGGAACGCCGCCAAGAAGACCCATCCCGTCGGCAGGAAGAAGGCGAACAGGTGGAATCTGTTCGACATGCACGGCAACGTCGCCGAGTGGTGCAACGACGTCTACGAGAAGGACTGCTACGCGACCGCTCCCGCCGAGAACCCGCGCGGCCCTGCCGACGGCAGCAGGTACGTGGTACGCGGCGGGGCGTGGAGCTCTTCGGCCGAGGCCTGCCGCTCGGCGGCGCGCGCCGCCGAGAACCCGGGTTTCGTCGATGCCTGTCTCGCCCCGGACACGCTCGGTTTCCGTCTTGTCCGCACGGCGGCGGATGCCGGCGGCGAGCGCACGGCGGCGAAATAGCGCGCGCCGGGCGCGCGTCACCTCCACGGCACGCGGGCGAGGATCCGCTCCGCAAGCGCGCGATACCCATCGGCGAGCGGATGGCTCGCGTCGGCGTACTGCTCGCTCGGAAGCGCCGGAGGCACGTCGTGATCGATGTGGTGACAGCGCAGCCAGGCCGCGATCCCATCCCGCACGCGCACGTACCCGCGCATCCCCGACTCGGTCAGAAGGTGCTCGTTGAAGGGCCCCACGATGACGAAGACGCGGTTATTGCGCTGCGCGAGCAGCGCGAGCGCGCGCGTGAACGAGCGCCACTGAAAGGAAGCGTCCAGCTCGACCCACGCGAAGTCCTGCGGCCTGATGCCCTGTTCCGTCCACGGCACGGGGCGGTGTCGAAGGCGATTGTCGGAGGGCGGCAATCGCGCTGAAAGCGCGTCGAGCGGCAGGGCGTACGGATGCTCCATGGTCCACTCCGGGACGCTCGTCTGATCGACGTACGCGAGCTGGACATGGCTCGCCCATTGCAGGAACGGCACGTACCGCGCCGCCACCGCGCCCAGGCGATGCGACACCTCCTCGCGGTAACAGGGAATCCGCGGCGCGAACTGCGGCACGAGCGCCGGGTGGTTGAAACGGAACTCGCCCTCCCCCGAGAGATCGTGCGTGGGCGAGCTCATCCACAGAGGGTTGCAGTGCACGATGACCTTCATGCCCGCGATCGACGCCGCGTGGTGCTCGAGCACACCCGCGAGCGCCGCCGGGTGCATGCCGTCGACGCCCAGGTTGGCGACGCGCTCCGCGCCGGCCGCGTGCTCGAGGCCGGCCGGCGCATTCAGGTAGTGCGACAGGGTCTGCCCGCGCGTGACGTACTGTCCCCAGACGACCGAGTCCCCGAGCACAACGGTCTCGCGGCGCGCGGCGGCTTCGCGCGCCATGCGCTCGAACAGCCAGTAATCGCTGCTCAGCGCGTAGGGAATGCGGTAGTCGTCCCCGCGTTCGAGCGGCTCCAGGCGCTCCCATGCGGCGGGGGCCGCGAGCACGAACACGACGGCGCAAAGGCCGAGGCCCAGGAGCTGCCGTCCGGAGAGCGTCATGGCGTTGGACACGAGGAACGGCCGCGCGGGCGGCGCGTCCCCCTGCGCGGCGGCGGCGATTCGGTCATGCATGGTCCTGCCTCAGAACTGGAAGTAGATGAATGCCTTCGTGCTCGGCTGGGCGATCGCGAGAAGATAGACGAGCATTGCTCCGGCCAGACCCACGCGGACAGGCGCCGTTTCGAGCAACCGTGCAAGGCGCCCGCCGCGCATGTAGATGTGCTGATACGCCCAGACCGCGGCGACGAGCGCCGCTGCAAGCAGCGGGAAGCGCGGGTCGGTCCACGGGCCCGTGACGATTCCCTCGAGGACGAGCCACGCGTCATCGAGGCTCTGCGCGCGGAAGAAGACCCAGGTCAGGCACACGAATGCGAAGACGCCCGCCTGCTTGAGCGCCGTCGGCACGCGTTCCCGGTAGAACGCCGTCCGCTCGAGCTCCCGCGTGAGCGCGCGGCCGGCGGCGTGGAGCGCGCCCCAGACGACGAACGTCCAGGCCGCGCCGTGCCAGAGGCCCGAGATGACCATCGTCAGCGCCATGTTCGCGTAGGTGCGCGCCGCCGCGCCGCGATTTCCCCCGAGGGGGATGTACACGTAGTCCCTGAACCACGTCGAGAGGCTTATGTGCCACCGGTTCCAGAAGTCGCCAAGCCCCGTCGCGGTGTACGGGTTGTCGAAGTTGCGCATCAACCGGAATCCCAGCAGCCGCGCCACCCCGCGCGCGATGTCGGTGTACCCGCTGAAGTCGAAGTAGATCTGCCACGCGAAGGCGAAGGTGGCGCACAGGAGCGCCGGCGATCCGGCATCCGCGGGCGATGCATAGACCCTGTCCACGTAGAGCGCGAGGTAGTCGGCCAGCGCCACCTTCTTGAAGAGGCCGACGAGGCACAGCGACAGGCCGTCGGCGATGTCGCGGCGCGTGACCGCCGGCGCGCGGCCGAGTTGAGGCAGCAGGTTGGCCGCGCGCTCGATCGGCCCGGCGACGAGCTGGGGAAAGAACGACACGAAGGCGAGAAAGCGCACGAAGCTGCGCTCCGCCGGGATGCGGCCGAGGTACGCATCGATGGTGTAGCTCATGGACTGGAACGTGTGGAACGAGATCCCGATCGGCAGGATGACGGCCGCGAACCGGTACGCCTCCGGCACCCCCAGCAGACCGAGCAGGGCGTTCGGGTACGCGACCGGGTCGGGAAGCGCGACCCCGAGGCCGGCCCGTGCGAGCACGGCATTGATGCTCTCCGTGACGAAGGCCGAGTACTTGAAGTAGCCGAGGAAGCCGAAATTGCTCAGGAGGCTGACGATGAGCCACGCACGGCGCCCGGTCCGCGTGCCGCTCCGCTCCATGAGAAGCACCATGGCGTAGTCGATGGCCGATGTGCCGAAGAGGAGCAGCAGATACCACGGGTTCCACCAGCCGTAGAAGAGGTAGGAGGCGACGAGCAGCCAGGCGGACCCGAACCTCGTCCGGCGGAGCAGCAGGTACGCCGGCCAGACGACCAGGAAGAAGACCACGAAGACCCAGGTGTGGAACAGCATCGCTCGCGGCGGTACTCCCGGCTA
>JBFZCA010000039.1:0-5254 GCA_041308205.1 Planctomycetota bacterium
GCAGGCGGCGCCCTCCGCACGGGAGCGCGCCGGTCTGCTCGCCGAGCTCTACCGCGAGTGGCGTTCCTCGAGCACGTTTCTTGCGCGGCGCCTCGATGGCGGCCTCGAGACTCCCGCCGTCGTCCGCGAGGAGCTCATGAATCTGCACGCGCAGCTCCTGGCGTTGCTCCCCCTGCTCGAGGATCCCCACCGCGCGCCGATCCAGGCGTGCGCCGATGAGTACGGCCCGCTCGCGGACCGCCACGGCGCCGGCAGGTCGCGCGAGACGGCGAGGCAGCTCAGGACGCTCTCGCGCAGGATTCAGCGGTTGCTCGAGTGACGGCCCGGCGGGCGCGCATCAGCGCCTGAACATGACGGGAGCGGCCAGGCGGTCGTTTCCGAGGTACCAGACGATCCACTTGACGCGGTCCGTGCCGTGGTTCTGGCCGGTCAGAAGCCTGAGCAGCACGAAGCTCGCGGGGCCGACCGGCGCCGGCGCGCGCGCACCTTCCAGCAGCATCTCCACGGCCGCATCGACCTTGTCTTCCCATGCCGCGACCACGCTCGCCACGTGCAGCGCTCCGGCATCGGCCTGCGCGATCGCCGTACGCATGGATCCGAGGGGATCGCGCACCGCCGCCGCGGCATCGCCCGGCGCCCGGAACATCACGGCATACGGCACGCGCACCGCGCGATCCGACACTTTCCCGGCGCTTTCGATGCTCACGCGCACCAGGCGGCCCCGCGCCGTGATGCGCTGGATTATGTACGCCCGCTCCCACGCGCTTGCGGCCTTGAGCCTGAGCGCGTGCTCCCATGCGGTCCCCGGCTCGATCGTCACCGGGTCCTTGGGAAGCGGGATGATCTCGGTCGTCTCCTCGCCGAACGGCTGTCCGCTCGCGGTCAGCATGCTCGAGCTCACCTGAAGCTCCAGGCCGACCGCGATCGTCGCCTTCGCAGGGCGGTCGGATCGGTTCCACAGCTCGAGCACGAATTCCGGCGCGGCATCGACGCCGATCAGGTCCGCCGAGGGCCTGAGGTTCGCGACGAAGGTCTCGCCCGCGAACTCCCGATCGCGCGCAAGGCGCGCCAGGCGCGTGGCGCGCACGCCCGCGGCCGCATCGCACCCGAGCGCGAGAACGGCCTCGCACAGGATGCGCGCATCGGCGGCGCGGCCCTCAGCGAGCACGCGCTCGGCCTGGGCGAGCTTCTCGGCGAAGAAAACGCCCACGGGCTTGGCGTCCGCGCCTTCCCCGAGCATCGCCGCCATGAGCGTCTCGTCGCGCCGGCGGCGCGCCATTTCCTCGCGAAAGATGTCCGGCGCCCTCAGGGCGAGCGCGACGAGCCGTCCCTCGGCGCGTTGCTTCACCGCCTGGTCCGTCGAGGTCGTCGCCTCGAGCAGCGCGGCGATCTCCGCGCGCACGGCATCGGATCCCGGCGCCGCGGCGTCTGCCCGCCCCCCGCAGAGCAGCAAGACCGCGCACGCCAGCAGCCTTCCCCCCCGCGCCGTCGTGTGCAGACGTGCAGTCATGGACATTCTCGACCTTGACGAACGGCGGGCGCGCCCCATCACCGCGCTTCCCGCATGACTTCCAGGATCAGGATCTCCGCCGGTCCGGATACCGCGGCCCGCGGGGCGCGCTCGGCGCCGCCGCGGGCCGCACCGGGACCCTTCCCGCGGCTACCGCTCCTCTTCCCCTTGCTCCTCACCGGCGCTTCCGGCATCGGCGGCCTCCTCCGGCTCCGCGACACCCTCCGCGCCGTCGCCGTCCTCCGCCGCCGGTGCGCCGTCCTCCGCCGCCGGCACACCGTCCTCCGCCAGCGGCACACCGTCCTCCGCCGCGCGCCGCGCCGCCTCGAGCGCGGCGCCGAACGACGTGTGCGACTCGGCGGACTGCACCGCGGCCTGCGCCACCTGCGCGGCCTCGGCGGCCTCGCTTGTCGCTCTCATGCGCGTGAGCTCGTGGTCGCGCGCGACAAGATCCTCCTCGGAGACTTCCTTCAGACTGAGACCGATCTTGCGGTCGCTCTGGTCGACGCGAATGATCTTCAGGACCTTCTTCTCTCCGACCTTGACCACTTCCTCGGGCGACCCGACCTTATGATCGGCCAGCTCGGAGATATGGAGCAGGCCCTCGAGCTCCGGCTCCAGGCGCACGAACACGCCGAAATTCGTGATCTTCGTCACCTCGCCCTCGACCAGGTGGCCGACCTGGTACCGGTCGGGTATGTCGCGCAGCCACGGGTCCTCGACCATCTGCTTCATGCCGAGCGCGACGCGCTTGCGCTCCTGGTCCACGGACAGGACCGTGGCGCGCACGATGTCGCCCTTCTTGAGCACCTCGCTCGGGTGCGTGATCTTGCGCGTCCAGGACATGTCCGACACGTGCAGGAGGCCGTCGATGCCCTCTTCCAGCTCGACGAACGCGCCGTAGTTGGTGAGGTTGCGCACGCGGCCCTCGATGATCGTGTTCACGGGGTACTTCTTCTCGACGAGCGACCACGGGTTGACATCGGTCTGCTTGATGCCGAGGCTGATCTCCTGCTTGTCCTTCTTGATCTCGAGGACGACCACTTCCACCTCGTCGCCGACCTTGACGATCGCGCTCGGGTGGTTGATGCGCTTGGTCCACGACATCTCGGAGATATGGACCAGGCCCTCGACGCCGGGCGCGATCTCGACGAACGCGCCGTAGGGAAGCACGCTGACGACCTTGCCGGCCGTCTTGGCGCCGACCGGGAAGCGCTCGTCGATCCTCGCCCAGGGGCTCTCGCTCTTCTGCTTGAGGCCGAGCGAGATGCGCTCCTTGTCCTTGTCGACCTTGAGGACCATGACCTCGAGCTCCTGCTCGAGCTGCAGGACCTCGGAGGGGTGGCCCACGCGGCCCCAGCTCATGTCCGTGATGTGGAGCAGCCCGTCGATGCCGCCCAGGTCCACGAACGCGCCGAACTCGGTGATGTTCTTGACCACGCCCTTGCGGACCTGGTTGACCTCGATTTCCGCCAGGAGCCGCCGCTTGCAATCCTCGCGCCGCTCTTCCAGGAGCTTTCTGCGGCTCACGACGATGTTCATGCGGCTCTCGTCGATCTTGATGATCTTGCACTCGACTTCCTGGCCGATGACATCGCCGATGTCGCCGGCGCGGCGGATGCCGACCTGCGAGGCGGGCAGAAACACGGGCACGCCGATGTCGACGAGCAGGCCGCCCTTGATCTTCCGCACGACCTTGCCCCTGACCACATCGCCTTCCTTGTGCGTGCTGATGACGCGCTCCCAGCCGCGGATGCGCGCGGCCTTGCGGCGCGACAGCACGATGAGCCCCGACTCGTCCTCGACGGACTCGAGCAGCACCTCTATCTGGTCGCCGGGCTTCGGCGGGGTCTCCGCGTCGAATTGGTCCAGCGGGATGATCCCCTCGGACTTGTACCCGACGTCGACGATGACCTCGTTGTTGATGACATTGACGACCTTGCCGTTCAGGATCGTTTCGGCCGAGAAGTCCTGCACCGACTCCTGGTAGATCCTCTGCACATCGTCCTGGGCGACGGTTTCGAACACCGAGGCGACCTCCCGGTCGAGGGTGCCCGCGTCAACATCCAATTCCTTCAGCAGCTTGTTACTCGACATACAGAACCAGTAACCAATGCCTTTCCTGTCCGTCCGCCGGATTGTCCTGGCAAGCGGCGAACCTTACCACGAACCTTGCCGCCGTTCTCACGACTGCGCGACGCCGGGTGCCGTCCCCGAGGCCGCCGGCGCGTGTCCCGCCAGGGCGCCGACCGCCCGGGCGACACGCTCCGTAAAACTATCATAGGTATCGGTCCTGTCATCGTACAGGATGAGAGGGCCGAACGCGACCGTGACCTTGCCCGGCCGCGGAAAAAGTCGGCCGCGCGGCCAGGCCTCGAAGGCGCCCCTGACCGCCGCCGGGATTACCGGAACGCGCGCCTTCGCCGCGAGCAGCGCCAGGCCGCCGTGGAATGCGCGCACCGTCCCGTCGGGCGAGCGCGTTCCTTCCGGGAAGACCAGGACGGCCCAGCCTGCCGCGAGCAGCTTGAGGGCGCGCTTGATCGCCCCGGTGCTCGCATTCTCGCGCGGGAGGGGGTACGCGTTGAGGCCCAGGATCAGCCGCCCGAACGCCGGCGAGAGGTACAGCGAATGCCGGGCCAGAAAGGCGATCGGCCGCGGCGCCGCGACGCCGACCGCGACGGGGTCCATGAAGCTCACGTGATTGGAGACGATGACCGCTCCGCCGCGGCGCGGGACCCGACCTCTCCCGCGCACCCGCAGGCCGAAGTACGAGTACATCACCGCCGCGCACGCCGCGTGGCAGCACTTGTACAACCCGTTGGGGCCCGCCGGGTCGCGGATCGCGATCTCCGCGCCCCGGTCATGCGCGCGCGTCTCAGGCTGCATCGCCCCGTACGATCCTCACTATCCGATCCACCACATCCTGCACCGCCAGCGCATCGGTGTCGATCACGACCGCGCCGTCGGGAACCCTCAGCGGGCAGAGCGCCCGCGTCGCATCGCGATGATCGCGCGCCGCGATCTCCGCCTGCAGGCGCTCGTCCGGGATGTCGATGCCGAGCGCCGCGAGCTCCCTGCGCCTCCGCGCCGCGCGGCACGCCAGGCCCGCCTGCAGGAAGAACTTGAACGGCGCATCGGCGAACACGACCGAGCCCATGTCGCGGCCCTCGGCGACGATGTCCCGCTCCTCCGCCATGCGCCGCAGGAGCCGGCCGACCAGTTCCCGCACGCGCGCGTTCTCGGCGGCGTGGCGCGTCTGCGCCGTCACCTCCGGTCCCTTGAGCACGGCGGTCAGGTCCTCGCCATCGACCAGCACGCACACCCCGCCCGGCGTCGTCACGAACTCGATGCGCATGGTCTCGGCCGCGCGGGCGACCGCGGCGGCATCGGTCGGCGCCGCGCCGTCGCGCAGCGCCAGATACGTGACCGCACGGTAGCAGAGTCCCGACGACACGAAGGCGGCGCCCAGACGGATGGCGGCGCCGTGCCCGCACACCGTCTTGCCGCTGCCCGCGGGCCCGTCCAGAGTCACCACCGTCCGTCGCGTCGTCAACCTGCGCACCTCCCGGCCGCGCCGCGTCCGGATCCCGGCGGGCGCGCGCCTTTGGCGAATCGTCAAGCTTCCCCCATGCGCGCGCCGAAGTCAAGCGCGGCGCGCAACAACCTTGCCGGATCAGCGCATTCACTTATAATCGAGTTGCCGGCCCGCGGCGCGGCCGTTCGGCGCGCTCGGGCGGCCAGCGT
>JBFZCA010000040.1:0-15450 GCA_041308205.1 Planctomycetota bacterium
CCGCGGAGCCCGCCGCACCTGCACCCGCGGAGCCCGCCGCGCCTGCACCCGCGGAGCCGGTTTCCGCCGTCCCGACTGCCGAGGGCGAGACGCCGCCCGCGAGCCCGCCGGCGACGGCCAAGGACGAGATCGCGCTCAACTTCTCGGGCACGAGCCTGAAGGAAGTCATCCGCGTCTTCGAGCAGTACTCGGGCAAGCGTTTCCTGTTCGACGATGCGGTCGTCGGCAAGCGGCAGGTGTTCCTGCTCTCCAGCGAGCCGATTCCGGCCGAGTACCTCGACGATGTCTTCGAGAGCATCCTCGAGATCCATGGGCTCACGCTGATCCGAAGCGGCGAGCCGAAGGCCGAGCTCTACAAGATCGTGGAGGTCAAGACCGCGGCCGGCAAGGCGACGCCGACTTTCACCGCGAAGACGCTCGCCGAGGCGCCCAGCGGCGACCGCGTGATCACGCTGCTGTACCAGCTCAAGTACATGCTGGCCGATCAGGTGGCCGATGCGTGCAAGAACATGACGACCGTGCCCGAGGGCGTGCAGGCGATTCCCGGCACGAATCTCCTGCGGGTCACGGACTACGCGTCGAACGTGAAGCGCATAGGCACGCTGCTCGACGAGCTCGACAAGACCGGCCCGCATTTCGTCCGCGAGACGATCAAGCTGAAGTACGCCGATCCCACGGAGCTCGTCGACGAGATTCAGCCCATCCTCGACATCGAGAACCGCGTGTTCGTCGCCGAGCTCGAACGGCAGGCCGAGTTCCGCATGCAGCAGATGTTCGGCCGGCGCGAGGGCCAGCAGCAGGGGCAGGGGCCTCGCCGTTCGTCGCCCATCAACTTGCAGGCGGCGATGACGGTCGCGGCCGTGCCGCGCCTGGGCAGCGTGATCATCGCGGCCACCGAGGAGAAGATCGAGGACCTCAAGAAGCTCATCGAAACGCTCGACATCCAGGACCCGGATGAGAAGCTCGTCGAGTACTACGCGCTCAAACACCAGAGTCCATCCCGCCTGGCGCGCACGCTGAGCACGATTTTCGATACGGGCGGCGTGCGCGAGCGCCAGGGTGGGGGGGAGCGGCAGGGCGGCGAGCGGCAGGGCGGCCAGGGCGGCGAGCGGCAGGGTGGAGGCCCGTCCGCGCGCGGTGGCGCGGGGCGACCCACCAAGAGCTTCGCCATCGTGGCCGATGAGGATGCGAACAGGATCGTCATCGTCGCGCCGCGGCGCGTGCACGACGAGATGAAGCCCATCATCGAGCGCCTGGACGCCGTGCCGGACGCGGAGGAGCGCGAGCTCAGGTACTTCCCGGTGAAGCTCGCGGATCTGGACGCGCTCGCGGGCACGATCGGCCGGATCTTCGGGCTCACGACGGCAGGCGACGCGCGGCTCGCGCGCTGGATGCAACGCCGCGCCGAGGACGGCGGCGAGGGCCGGGGCGGCGGGCAGGGCCGGCCGGGCGCGATGGGCGTTTTCACCGAGGACCTGCTCATCCCGGACTACAACATCGGCGCCTTCATCGTCATCGCCAGGAAGGAGGCGCTCGACAAGATCGGCGAGATGGTGACCCAGCTCGATGTCGCCGGCGCGAGCACGAAGACCGTCGAGCATTACCGCCTGCAGTACGTCCGCCCCGGCGATGTCGCGGAGACGGTGACGGCGCTCTTCGGCGCGGGCCGCAGGCAGCGCCGCGGCCCGCGCGAGGGCGAGGGCGCGCCCCAGGGCGGCGCCGCGATCGTCGCCGTGCCGAACGAGCAGCTCTCGACGTTGATCGTGCTGGCCGAGAAGGACACGCACGCGGAGATCACGACAGTGCTCGCGAACCTCGATGTCGAGGGCGCGGTGCTCGAGCTCAAATACCACGTGATCGCGCATGCGGATCTCACGGAAATCGCCCAGACCATCGGCCGGCTCTTCAACCTGCCGGTGGGAAGCGATGGGGGGCGGTTCAGGCGCTTCGAGGGACGCGAGGGCGGCCGGTCGCAGCCGGGCAGGGGCGGCGTTTCCGAGGAGCCCGTCGTCATCCCCGACCAGAACCTCAACGCGCTCATCGTGCTCGCCGAGAAGAAGACGCAGGAGCTCGTGGCGGACGCCCTGCGGCGGCTCGACGTCGAGGGGCCGGGCGATCGGACGATCGAGCACTACGTCCTCAAGTACGCGCGCCCCGACGCGGTCGCACAGCAGCTCCAGACGCTCTTCAGCGCGAGCCGGCGGGCGCCGCGCGCGCAGCGGCAGTGGAATCCCTGGGAGAGCGGCGGATGGCAGGCGGGCGACCGCGGCCGGCAGCTCGTCATCGTGCCCGACGAGAAGCTCGGGACGCTGATGGTGGTCGCGGACAAGGAGACGCACGCCGAGATCAAGAACGTGCTCGCGAATCTCGACGTCGAGAGCGCGGTGCTCGAGCTCAAGTACTATCCGGTCGCCCACGCGGACGTGGCCGAGCTCGCCCAGACCGTCGGGCGGCTCTTCAAGCTGTCCGTGGGCGCCGACACGACGCGCGTGCGGCGCTACGAATCGTCCGAGGGCGCGGGGGGGCGTCCGGGCAGGGGCGGCGTCGCCGAGGAGCCGATCGTCATCCCCGACAAGAACCTCAACGCGCTCATCGTGCTCGCGGAGAAGAAGACGCAGGAGCTCGTCGCGGCGGCGCTCAAGGAGCTCGATGTCGAGGGGCCGGGCGAGCGCACGATCCAGTACTACAACCTCAAGTACGCGCGCGCCGACGCCGTCGCGCAGCAGCTCGAGTCGCTGTTCGGCGAGGGCGGGCGGGCGTCGCGCGCCCCGCGGCGGTGGGGCGAACCGGAGGAGAGCTTCCGGCAGGCGCCCGAGAGCGGCCGCGAGATCGTCATCGTCGCCGATGCGAAGCTCGCGACGATCATGGTGCTCGCCGACAGGGACACGCACGCCGACATCAAGAAAGTGCTCGCGAACCTCGACGTCGCGGGCGCCGTCCTCGAGCTCAAGTACTACCCGATCGCGCATGCCGAGCTCGCCGAGCTCGCCCAGACGATCGGGCGGCTCTTCAAGCTGCCCGTGGGCACGGAATCCACGCGCCAGCGGCGCTTCCAGTCCTACGAGGAGATGTGGATGGGGCCGCGCGCGGACAGGGGCGAGGTCTCGAACGAGCCGGCCGTGATCCCCGACAAGAACCTCAACGCGCTCATCGTGCTCGCCGAGCAGAAGACGCAGGCGCTCGTGGCGGCCGCGGTCAAGGACCTCGACGTCAAGGGGCCGGGCGAGCGCACGATCGAGTACTACCGGCTCGCGTACGCGCGGCCCGAGAGGATCGCGCAGCAGCTCCAGTCGCTCTTCAACGCGAGCGGCCGCACGCAGCGCACGCAGCGGGAATGGGGCGGCGGGTGGCCGTGGGGCGGGTGGGACGGCGGGTGGGGCGGCGGCTGGGACGGCGGCTCGCGGGAGTCGCAGGACGCGCGCGGCCAGATCGTCGTCGTGCCCGACGAGAAGCTCGCGACGCTCATGGTGCTCGCCGATGGCGACACGCACGCCGAGATCAAGAACGTGCTCGCCAACCTCGATGTCGAGGGCGCGGAGCTCGAGCTCAAGTACTACACGATCGCCCACGCCGCGCTGCCGGACATTGCCCAGACCCTCGGGCGGCTCTTCAATCTGCCCGTGGCGACCGACGCCGCGCCGAGCAGGCAGTTGACCCCTCGCCGGGACGCCGCGGCGAGGACGGTCCGGAGCGGACTCTCGGAAGAGCCGCTCATCGTGCTCGATGCGAACCTCAACGCGCTCATCATCCTCGCCGAGAGGAAGACGCACGAGCTCATAGCGCCGGCGCTCGCGACGCTCGATGTGCAGGGTCCGGGCGAGCGCGTGACGCGCTTCTACCGCATCACCCACACCTCGGTCGCCGAGGTCGCGGCGACGCTCACGGCCGTCTTCGATGAAACGCGCGGCGGCGCGGCGTCCGCCCGGATGGCGGCGGGGCGGCAGGGCCGCGGCGCGGCGGGCCGGCCGGCGGGCGCGGGCGACATCATCGTCGTCCCCCACGAGGAGCTTTCGACCGTGGTCGTGAGCGCTTCCGAGGAGCTCCACAAGGAGATCGCGCAGGTCGTCGAAAGCCTCGATGTGCCGAGCGTCAAGGACAGCGTCCTCAAGTACTACAAGATCGAGCAGAGCGAGCTCGAGGACATCGCCGACACGGTGAGCGCGCTCTTCGGCCTGACGAAGAGCGAGAGCCGGACCGCGATCGCGCCGCGGCGCACGACGGCCCCCGGGCGCGCGCAGGACGGGCAGCGCAGCCCCTACACGGACGAGCGCGTGGTCATCGTGGACCACAACCTGGGCAGCCTCCTCGTCGTGGCGCCGCAGGAGGTCCAGGCCGAGATCGCGGTCGTCATCGCGCAGATCGACTCCCTCGGGCCCGGCAAGCGCGAGATCACGCACTACCGCGTGCCGCGGACGAACGTCAGGGAGATCGCCTCGACGCTCGCCAGCATCTTCGACCTGGAGCTCGCGAGCGCCGTGCCGCGGGCGGGCGCGGCGCGCACGACGGCCGCGCGCGAGATGCGGAAGTCGCTCGTCATCCCGAACGAGACCCTCGGCGTCGTGATCGTGGTCGCGCCGGCCGAGCTCCAGAAGCGAATCGCCGAGGTGATCACCGGTCTGGAGACGATCGGCCCGGATGAGAACGAGCTGCAGTACTACGCGATCGAGAAGGCCGACCTCCTCGAGGCCGCGAACATCATCTCGCAGGTCTTCGGCATCCCGCTCGGCACGGTCGAGGAGACGTTCCGGCCGCGCGCCCAGCAGACGGGCGGCGATCTCCTCACGAAGGAGCGGGTCGTGATCCCGAACGAGAACCTCAACACGCTGCTCGTCGTGGCGCCGCACGAGATGCAGAAGGAGATCGCGGACACCGTGAAGCGCATCGACACCGTGGGGCCGCGCGACAACATCTTCAAGATGTACGAGGTCGCCGTGTCCGAGGTCACGACGGCCGCGCAGACGATCAGCCAGCTCTTCGACCTGCGGCTGCTCCAGAACGCGGCGGCCGCGGCGCGGACGCGGACCGCGGCGCCGGCCTTCGGCCCGAAGCTCACGACGCAGCCCTTCATCATGCCGGACGAGGAGATCGGCGCCCTGATCATCAACGCGCCCGAGGAGATCCACAAGGAGATCGCCCAGGTCATCGAGAAGCTCGTCACGATCGGCCGCCAGGAGAAGATGTCCATTCGCTTCTACCGCCTCAAGAACACGAACCCGGACGAGGTGGCGATCAAGATCGGGAACCTCTTCAACATCACCGTGGGCGACGTCTCGACCGCGCTCAGGCGCACGAGCACGACGGGGGCGGGGGGGATGACGAGCACGACGACGACGACGCTGTCGGCCGCGCGCACGACCCGCACGACGTCGGCCCGCAACGCCTACGCGGCGCGGCGCGGCCGGTTCTCGCTCGATGAGGAGGAGGAGCGCGCGGCCCCGGCGCCGGCGGCCGAGGGACAGGCGCCCGCCGAGCCGGGCTCCACGGGCTCCTCGCGGCCGCAGAGCCGCAAGGAGTTCTACTTCGAGGGCGAGTCGGTCGTGATCCCCGACTTGAACCTGAGCTCGATCATCCTCATCGCGCCCGAGTACATTCACGAGGAAGTCAAGAACGTGCTCCAGACGCTCGACGTCAGGCGGCCGCAGGTGCTCTTCGAGGTGGCGATCCTCGATGTCAAGAACGACGACCAGATCAACTTCGGGACCGAGTGGACCACGATCGACGCCCAGGGCGGGTCGCGGCCCCGCGGCAGCGGCTTCGCGAACTACGGCGTGGCCGAGCGCGACAACACGGCCGGCGCCGGGTTCCCGGACCTGACCACGGTCCCGACCGATGTCGCCGGCGTCTTCGTCGGCATCACCAAGGGCGAGATCGGCAACGTGCCCCTGCTGATCCACATGCTCCAGCAGACGACCGATGTGAACATCCGCTCGACGCCGCTCTTGCTCGTCAACGACAACCAGGAGGCGTCGTTCAGCAGCCTCCAGGAGGAGCCGACGACGACGACCAGCCAGGGGACATCGACGACCAAGGTCTCGTTCGGCGGGTTCGTCGAGGCGGGCACCGTGCTCAGGATCACGCCGCACGTGTCCGAGGGCAACTACATCCGCGTCGACATCGATCTGAAGGCCGACAACTTCTACGGCCAGTCCAGCGAGCCCGGCATCCCGCCGCCGCGCGCATCGAATCAGCTCGTGACATCGATCACGGTCCCCGACAGCCGCACCGTGGTGATCGGCGGCCTGACGACGACGAAGCGCAGCACGGTCATCCGCGGCGTGCCGCTCCTGAGCCAGATCCCGCTCCTCGGGTACCTCTTCTCGAGCACGTCCGAGGAGGATATCACGACCCGGCTCTTCCTCTTCATCAAGCCGCAGATCCTCGACGACGTCGACTTCAAGGACCTCAACCGGATCTCCGTGGGGAAATCCTTCGAGGTCCAGGAGCTGACGGGCGAGGAGATCGTGCCCAAGACCGAGGAGGAGGCGACGCGCGAGAAGTACCAGAAGAAGGCCGATGCCGAGAAGGACGGGGCGGCGTACGGGAAGATGCCGGCGGCGTCGGGGGCGCCCTCGGAGGCGAAGACGCCGGCGGACGAGCGCGCGACTCCTGCGGGTGCTGCCCAACCGGCCGCGGGCGCGGCGCCATCGCCGCCCGCCGAATCCAAGGAGCCCGCGCCCGCCGCACCGGCCGCGGAGCCCGCGCCCGCACCGGCCGCGGGCGCGGGGGAGTAGGCCATGATCGAGGCGGTGCTGCACAGGCTCATCGACGCGCGCCATCTGTCGCCCGAGGCGGCCGACGCCGTGCGCGCCGAGCACCGCAAGACCGGCAAGCCGCTCGCCGTCGTCCTCAACCACGCGGGCCACGTGCCCGAGAAGGCGGTGCTCGAGGCCATGGCCGCGCATCTGCAGATCCCGATGCTCGCCGACCTCGAGGGCGCGCGCGTCAATGTGCAGTTCATCGAGAAGGTGCCGATCGACTTCGCGCGGTACCATGCCGTCGTCGCCCTCAACGGCCCGAACGGGGCGCTGCTCGTCGCCACGGCCGATCCCTTCAACACGTACCCGCTCGACGAGGTGGGCGTGCTGCTCGGCAGGGAGGTCGCGCCGGTCGTCGCCCCGCGCGAGAAGATCCTGTCGCTCGTGAGCAACGCATACGAGATGGATCTCTCCGCCGTCGACTCCATGCTCGGCGGCCTGGACTCGGCCAGCCTGGAAGGCATCACCAAGGAGATCTCCGAGTCCGAGGACCTCGCCGACATGGCCAACAAGGCGCCGATCGTGAAGCTGCTCAACACGATCCTCTTTCAGGCGCTCAAGCAGCGCGCATCCGATGTCCACATTCAACCCTACGAGCGCCACGTGCAGGCCCGGTACCGCATCGACGGCATCCTGTACGACGTCATGCGCATTCCCAAGGTCGTCCAGGAGGCCGTGATCAGCCGCATCAAGGTCATGGGCAAGATGGACATCGCCGAGCGCCGGGTGCCGCAGGACGGCCAGACGTCGTTCGTCGCCGGCGGCCGCGAGGTCGACGTGCGCATAAGCACGATCCCGAGCGTCAACGGGGAGCGCGCGGTCATGCGCATGCAGGACAAGTCGACGGGCATCTACGACCTGCGGAAGATCGGGTTCCTCGAGCACGACTTCGAGACCATGACGCGGCTGATCGCCATGGCGTACGGGATCATCCTCGTGACGGGCCCGACGGGAAGCGGCAAGACGACCACGCTCTACGCGGCGCTCAAGGAGATCAACGGGCCGGAGCGCAACATCATCACGATCGAGGACCCGGTCGAGTACCAGCTCCCGGGCATAAGCCAGGTGCAGGTCTCCAACAAGAAGGGCATGACCTTCGCGACGGGCCTGCGCTCCATCGTCCGGCAGGACCCCGACGTGATCATGGTGGGCGAGATCCGCGACCTGGAGACCGCGGGCATCGCCATCCAGAGCGCGCTCACGGGGCACCTGGTCTTCAGCACGCTCCACACGAACGACGCGCCGGGCGCGGTGAGCCGCCTGCTGGACCTGGGCTGCGAGCCGTTTCTGGTCAACTCCGCCCTGATCGCCGTGGTGGCGCAGCGGCTCGTGCGGCGCGCGTGCCTCGCCTGCCGCGAGGCGTACGCGCCCGGCGACGAGGAGCTGGCCGCGCACGACCTCGCGCGCGCGCGGCTCCAGGACGGCGTGCTCTACCGCGCGCGCGGCTGTCCGGCGTGCCAGGGCACCGGCTACATGGGGCGCATGGGCATTTACGAGATCCTCCAGATCGACGATGTGGTCAAGGAGCAGATCTCGCGACGGGAGAGCTCCGTTGCGATCAAGAAGAACGCGATCGACCGCGGCAAGCTCGCGACGCTGCGGCAGGACGGGGCGGCCAAGGCGGCGCTCGGCCTGACGACGATCGACGAGGTGCGGCGCGTGACGCAGCTTGACATAGCGTAGGGACGCATGCCGGTATACCGCTACACCGCGCTGGACGCGGACCAGAAGATGACGACGGGGGTGATCGAGGCCTCCAACGCCAAGGATGCGCGCGTCCGGCTCCTGGGGGGCAATCTCTATCTTCTGGATCTCGACAACGCGACGCGCAGCCCGGCGGCCCAGAGAAGCGCGGCGCTCTCGAAGCGCAAGGCGAGCGAGCTCTCGCTGGTCACGCGGCAGTTCGCGACGCTCGTCAAGGCCGGCATCCCGCTCGCCGACGCCCTCGCGGCGCTCGTCGATGTGATCGAGGACCCGCGGCTCAAGATCACCTTCCGCGACGTCAAGGAGAACGTCACCCACGGCATGAGCCTCGCGGAGGCGCTCAGGCGCCACCCGAGATACTTCAGCCCCCTCTACGTGAGCATGGTCACGGTGGGCGAGGCCAGCGGCAACATGACCCTCGTGCTCAACCACCTCTCGGACTACCTGCACACGCACGCCCGGCTCAGGACGAAGGTCACGCAGGCGCTGACCTATCCGGCCCTGATGCTGGTCGTGGGGGCGCTCGTCGTCGGCTTCCTGCTCACGTTCGTGATTCCCAGGATCACGGACATGCTGCTCGAGTCCGGGAAGGCGTTGCCCGTTCCCACGGTCATGCTGATCGGCGTGAGCGCGTTTCTCGGCAAGTTCTGGTGGGCGATCGGCGCGGCCCTCGCGGGGCTCTACGGCGTCTACCGGGCGGCCGTCGCCACGGAGCGCGGCGCCCTGACGCGCGACACGTTCGCGCTCTCGGTGCCGGTCGCGGGGCCCCTCCTGAAGAAGAGCCTCGTGAGCCGCTTCGCGATGACGTTTGCGACCCTGCTCCGCGCCGGCCTTCCCGCGGTCGAGAGCCTGGCGATCGTCAAGGACACGGTGGCCAACAAGCTGCTCGAGAAGACGGTCGGCGCCATTCACGACCGCATCATTGAGGGCCAGGACATTGCGGAGATAATGAAGCAGAGCGGCGTCTTCCCCCCGCTCGTCGCGTACATGATCGCCGTGGGCGAGAAGTCGGGGAGGCTCGAGGAGATGCTCGGCATCATCAACGAGTACTACGATGAGGAGATCGAGGCGGCGACGGCCCGTTTCACGAGCGTGCTTGAGCCGATCATGATCATCGCGCTCGCGCTGATCGTCGGCTTCGTCGTGATGGGGGTCATCCTGCCGATTCTGGATATGGGCAAGATCGTGTGACGCGGTGTTCCGACAGGGAGAGACCAGATGCTGAAGGCACGTAGCAGGCGCAGGGGGTTCACGCTGATCGAGATCCTGGTGGTGATCGCGATTCTGGCGATCATCGGCTCGGTCGCGGCCGTCAAGTACATGGCGTACCTCAAGGATGCGGCGGTCAAGACGGCCGGGATCAAGATCAGGGAGCTCGAGAAGACGATCGAGCTGTACTACTCGCAGAACCAGCGGTATCCCGAGACGCTCGACGAGCTCGTGACGCCCGAGGAGGAGGGGAAGCAGAGCGTGCTCAAGCAAAGCGGGCTGCTCGACCCGTGGAAACATCTCATCACGTACGAGGTCACCGAGGGCATGGAGCCGCCCTTCGAGCTCATCTCGTTCGGGCCCGACGGGCGCGAGGGCACCGAGGATGACATCTCGCTGAGCGCGCTCGAGGCGCTGGCGGAAGAGGAGGCGGTCCAGTAGATGGCGCAGACGCGGCGCGGGTTCACCCTGATCGAGATGCTGGTCGTCCTGGGCCTCATGGGCGCCATCTTCGCGATGGCGGCGGCCAGGTTCGACCGCATCTTCGTGCGCACGCACCTCGAGGCGAGCGCACACGGGCTCGGGGACCATTTCGCGTACGCCATTCAGCGGGCCTATACGACGGGATCGTACCACACGTTCGTGCTCGATCTGGATGCCGGCCGGTACCGGATCAAGCTGGGCCGCGAGAGCGACGAGGAGGCCCGGGAGCTCCTCGAGCGCTCGCTCGGCCGCGGCGTTCGTTTCGTGGACGTGCAGGTCGCGTACCAGACCTACCTGCCGCCCGGCGTCCTCCAGATCGAGATCTCGCCGCTCGGCGTCACGAACGACGTGGTCATCAATCTGCAGGACGCCGAGGAGATGGAGCTCGCCGTCGCGCTCAACGCCCTGGTGCAGGGCGTCGAGTACTTCGACGAGCACAAGGACTACGAGGAGCTGCAGGATGTGCCGGCGATGTAACGCGACGCAAGGCCTCCCGCGCACGGCCCGGGGGTTCACGCTGCTCGAAGTGCTGGCGGCGTTGCTCATCGCCGCCGTGGCCATCACGTATCTCCTCGAGAGCCAGATCGCGAGCATCAGGCTCGCGAGCGCGACGCGCGAGCTCAGGGAGGCGACGGTGCTCGCGAAGGCGAAGATGCAGGAGCTGGCCGCGGGCATCGAGAGCGCGGAGACGGGCGTGTTCGAGGAGCGCGAGCGCTGGGCGTGGGAGGCGCGGCGCGAGGAGGTGCCGGAGGCGCTGGGCATGGCGAAGATCATCCTGACGGTGACGTACGTCTCGGCGGGCGCCGAGCGGGTGCTGGTGCTGGAGCAGGTCGCCCCATGATGCGGACGCGCGGCGGTTTCACACTGCTCGAGATCATGGTCACGCTCGTGATCGTGGCCATGTTCTCGTCCGCGGTCTACGCGATGTTCCTGCGCGCGGTCGTGGACACGCGCACGGTGCAGGAGACGACCGCGGCGGGGCGCCTCGGACAGTCCATTCTGAGCCTGATCGAGCGCGATCTGGCAAGCTGCCTGCCGGCGTCCGAGGAGCTCCCGCACTTCACCGGGATGCTCGATGCCGGCGGCGCGGCGGAGATCGAGTTCCTCACGGCGGTCGATGCGCGGGCCGCGACGACGGAGGCGGCGGCCGCCGACCTCGTGCGCGTCACGTACGTCACGCGGCCCGGCGAGGAGGCCGAGGGCGTGCGCGCGCTCTACCGGCGCGAGAGCTTCGACACGGCGGGCGGCGGCGACGAGCGCTGGGTGCTGCTCGACAGGAGCGTGAAGGAGTTCGCGCTCGAGTACTACGATGGGACCGGGTGGCGCGACGCGTGGAGCGAGCCCGCGGCGCCCCGCGCCGTGCGCGTGGTGCTGGTCCTCAGGCGCAGGCTGCAGCTCGGCGCGGAGGCGCCGGCGGCGGACACGGACTTCACGGCGAGCGCGGTGGTCGTCATCCCCGCGGGCGCGTGAGGGGGCAACGATGGGCGTCGGGATCTTTCCGGGACACACGACGGTCACGGCGATCCACCTGAAGAGCGGCACGCGGCGGCCGCGCCTGCGCGCGGTCGTCGAGGCGCCGCTCGGGGGCGGTCCCGGCCTTGCGGCGGTGCTCCGCGAGCACGGCGTGCCCGCGGGACAGCTCGCGCTCGCGCTGCCCACGCACTGCGTGACCGTGCGCAAGACCACGGTGCCGCTCACGCATCAGAGCCAGCTCAGGCGGACGATGAAGTTCCATGCCGAGAAGCTGATCCCGGGGCTCGCGCCGGAAGAGGCCGTCGTCGATTACTACGTCACGCGGCAGGGAAAGGAGCACACCGAGCTCCTGCTCGTCGTCGCGAAGAAGGCGGACATTCAGGCCTGCATCGCGCGCGTGGGTCTGAACGGGAGCGTTCCCAAGACGATCACCGTGGAGTTCGCGGCGCTGTTCAATCTGCTCGCGCAGGGGAAGGCCTTCGACGGCGCGGCGCAGGCCGTGGTCGTCGATACGAGCGGCGGCGGCCTGTGCCTCCTCCAGGTGGAATCCGGCATCCTGCAGGCGGTGCGCACGCTCGCGCCGGGGGCGTCCGCGCACGCCTTCGAGCGCGTCGTGCGCGAGATCGCGTACACGCTCTCGGCGGCCGGCGCGGCGGCGCGGCCCGACCGCGTGATCCTCGCGGGCCCGGCGCGGGACGGCATCGACGGGGCGCGGCTCTCCGCGGCCCTGGGCTGCGAGACGGTCGTGTTCGACCCCTGCGCCTCCATCCGCGCGTCCGAGCGCACGAGACCCGCGCTGCCGTCGGCGCTCATCGGCCTCGGCGCGGCGCTCGAGACGCTCGGCCCGACGGCGCTGCCGCTGAATCTCGCCCGCGAGGATGCCCGCTACGAGACGTCCTACGAACGGGTCAGAAAGCCGATCCTCTTGTGCGCGATCGCGCTGCTCGTCCTGCTGTGCGCGGCGCTCATCCGGGCGATGGAGCTCTCGCACGGGGCGACGCAGTACCTCGATGCGCTGCAGAAGCACGCCAAGGTCCTGTACACGAAGGTCGTGCCGGCAGGCAAGCCGAAATTCTCGGCGACGTTCCACAAGGACATCGAGAGAATCGCCAGGCAGAAGGCCGCGGCGGGCACCGCGGGGCAGGAGTGGCTGAGCTTCCTCGATTTCCTGAAGGTGCTGAGCGAGCACCTTCCGGCCGACCAGGGCGTCGTGATCCAGTCGGTCGCGTTTCGGGGCCAGAAGGTGACGATACGCGGCGAGGCGCGCGACACGGATTCGTTCGAGGCGCTCGCGCGCGGACTCGAGACGGCCGGGAGGTTCGACGTCCGCACGCCGTTCCGGCTGCGCAGCGGCAGGTCGAACTCCCCGGCGCGGCTGGCTTTCACGATCGAGCTCTCCCCGAGGACCAAGTGATGGAACCGACCGAGCGGCCCACATTCGGCAGGGACCTGCGGCTCTTCGCGCTGCTCGCCGCGACCGCCGCGGCGCTGGCGCTGTTCCTGCTCGACGAGCGCGCCGTGCGCACGGAGCAGGAGGCGAAGATCGCGGACATCGAGAGCCGCATCGGGGAGGCGCACGACGTCGTGCGCGAGCACCAAGACGTCTTGCTGCCGCCCAAGGAGAAGATCCTCAATCCGAAGCTCCTGGCGGAGAAGAGCCTCATGGCCGTGGTCATGGAGGCGGCCGAGAGGATCGGCATCGCGCCGAACCTCGAGTCGCTCGATCCGAGCGAGGACAAGAAGGCGAACCTCTGCAAGGCGCGCGTGGCCCTCAAGGACGTCAGCCTCAGGCAGATCGTCGAGTTCCTCGTGGCGCTCAAGGGTTTGTCGGCGGGCATTCGCGACAACGAGGCGACGCTGCGCATGCAGGGCTACAACCAGGACGTCTGGCGCCTGGAGGTGATGCTCGAGGCGCCGCTGGGAAGACTGTAGGAGCGGCGCCGGGGCGCCGCGGAGAACGATGGACATGCGGACGGCACGGCGTGCACACGGCGTGCGGCGGGACGAGCGCGGCGTCGTGCTGCTCCTCGTCATGCTCGTCGTGAGCATCCTGTTCGTCATCCTCGGCCAGTTCTCGTACTCGGTGCACATCGACCGCGCGCTCGCCGAGAACCACGTCCGCAACGCGCAGGCGTGGAGCGACTTCATGAGCGCGGTCGAGGTCTGCAAGGCCGCCGTCGCCCGCGGCGGCGCTCCCGCGGCGCTGTCGTTCGAGCTGGCCGGCGGATCGGTGTCGGTCGCGTGGACGTCGGAGTCGGGCAAGTTCAATCTCAACACCCTCAGGGCCGAGGACGCGGGCATACCCACCGAGCAGTGCGAGCGGCTCTTCAAGACGCTGGAGGAGAACGGCACGCTGACGGCGCTGGGCCTCGGGAAACAGGTGATCGAATTCGTGAAGACGTCCGAGCGGCCGCTCCTCACGATGGGAGAGCTGCGCAGAATCGAGGACGTGACGGAGGAGATCCTGAACGGCGGCGAGGGCAAGGAAGGCCTCGCCAAGTTCCTGACGGTGTACTCGGACGGCGCGATCGACATGGCCTCGGCGCCGGCGGAGGTGGTCGCGTGCCTCGACGAGAGCTTGAGCAATCCGCGCACGCTCGAGCTCCTCAAGGAGAAGCTCGGGAATCCCTCGGCGCAGGTGCCGGGGTACATCGAAACCCTGGCGCAGCAGCTCCGGGATTCCGTGACGGCGGATGCCCCGACCTATCTCGCCCGCGTGACGCTCCAGGGCGCGTTTGCCGTGCGCAGGCTCGATGTCGCCGTCAGGAAGACGGACGACGGCGCGGCGGTGGTGCTGTGCAATGAAATCGGGGAGACCAATGAACCCGTTGACGAGTAAGCTCGCGCTGGTGTGCTACGCGGCGGCGGCGGCCCTCTTCTGCATCGCCGCCGTCACGATCGCGGGAGTCGTCTTTCCGGGCACGGCCGCGTCCGGGCCGAACGAGCTCCTGAAGGACATCCGCCCGAACGCGAGCCCCACGGCGGCCCAGGCCAAGCTCGAGGACTACGTCGCGATCAAGCCGGATCGTTTCATGAGCTTCCCCCCGCCGCAGCCCGCGCAGCCGACTGCGGAGCAGCCGCAGGAGCAGTCGCCCCCGAGCGGCGTGAGCGCGGTCTACGTGCTCAGGGGCGTGATGTACCATTCCACCCCGGCCCTCTCGCGCGCCTTCATCGAGATTCCCGGCGTGGAGGAGGAGCGCGCGTACAGGATCGGGGACACGGTCCACGGCGCGTCCGTGGGCGCGATCGGCGAACGCTCGGTCGATATCGTGCGCAACGATCAGACCTACACGCTCACCGTACGGTTCGATGATCTCGGGAGCGCGGCGCAGCCGGAGCCGCAGCCCCAAGACGCGGGGAACCGCGAGGAACGCCGGGATCGGGCGCAGGGCAGGAGCGAGAATCGCGAGGAGCGCCAAGGCCGGGCGCAGGGCGACGCGCAGGGCCGTCCGGACTCATGGGAGAGCCTGCCGCAGCGGCTCCGCGAGCGGCTCCAGTCGCTCGATGCCCAGGAGCGCGAGCGCTTCCTGCGCATGTCGCAGGCGGAGCGCGCCGAGTTCTACCGCACCAGGCTCAGGCAGGCGCGCGAGCAGGAGCGCAATCCGCAGCAGCGGTGACCGCCGCGGCCGTGCTGTTGCCACGGGCCGCATGGGGTGAGTACACTTGGGCCATGCAGGCAAGCGCGAGCGTGGCCAGAATCGGCGCCCGGACGGCGCACTGCGGCCGGAGGCCGGCCCCATGAGCACGGTGATCATTGTCGTGCTGGCCGGCGCCGGGCTCGGCACCATAGTCGTGCCGGGCCGCCGCGTCCGGGCGATTCGCACGG
>JBFZCA010000041.1:0-4943 GCA_041308205.1 Planctomycetota bacterium
CGAGAAGCAGTGGCCCAGGCCCAGGACGTCGGGACACTCCTCGCCGATGATCCACACCTGCTTCGCGCGCCGCGCCTCGAACCGCAGCTCGATCGGGTCCATGGCCGGGCCGGCGGCGAGGTCATCGATCTCGCGGACGGTTTCCCAACGCCGGCCGTCCCGGCTGAGCTTCACCGCGAGCTTGCGGGGCAGGCCCTGCCCTATGCCGGCGGTGTCGGTCGGCTCGCTGGGAATGGGCGCAAAGCCGCGCATGACTTTCCTCGACGGGATCAGCCGGACGGCGCAGACCTCGGCCTCGACCGGCAGGTCGATGCGAATCCACACGGGCTCGACATCGGGCTCGATCTGGGCGCGGCTGCACCAGCACGTCTCGGGGTCACCATCGATCAGGTGGACGCAGAGCACCGGCTGGTCGTCGATGCGCAGCGACCGCGGCTCGCGCGCCGGTGTGGAGCCGAGCAGGTTGTTCTTGATCTCCCACGATTTCTTGGGGACGATCTTCTCGCCGCCCTCGGCCCCGCGCTGCCACACAAGATCGGGTATGAAGTCGGGGCTCACGCCGTGGACGTACGTGTAGCCGAACGCGTAGACCGGGACGCCCGCGCAGTGGGCCTCGACGGTGGCGAAATCCTCGATGCACGGCCGTGCGCTCTTCGCGCGCTCCGCCGGGCCGTGCGCGCACCCCGCCGGCGCGCCGCACAGGCCGAGCAGGCTCCCGCCAATGATCACGAACCGGATCGCGTGCTTGACGAGGGCGGCAAGGCGTGCCCCGCGCCGAGAGCTGTGCATGCGTGCGCCTTCCTTTCTTCTCACTCCGGCGCGGGACTCAACGCGACGATCGTCCACAACCGCACGGCGGGCACGATGACGACGGCGGCGTCGCCCTCCCGCCGGACGGGCGCCGTGGCGGTTTCGCTTCCGAAGGCCGCGCACCGCGCTTCCGCGGCGTTGCCGGCGAGTCCGGCCGGCAGGGCCACGCGCACGCCCTCGGCCGCGCGCATGCGATCGGCGGCGGCGTCGTAGTCGAGGTTGACAAGGTGGATCGCGACGGCGGCGCCCTTGCGCCTGACCGTGGCGGCGATGGTCTTCGGCGCCTCCGGCGCGACGTCGGGAACCGGCTCGAAACCGTCGAGCAGCGCGGCCTGCGCGCGCACGAATCGGTAGAGCGGCGCGAATTCCGACACCGGCGCCTGGTACCAGTGAGTGCCGAGCTTCTCGGTGAAGCACCACTGCTGCGAAGGATGCGGCGCCATGAACCGCTGGCCGTGCGCGTACGCGAGGGCGATCCAGAAGCGCGCGAGCTCGCAGGCGCCGCGCTCCTTGACGTGCGCCCAGTCGTGGCCGGACGCGGTGCATGCAAGCGGCCGGTCGAGCCGTCGCGCGGCGTCGAACGCCCGCAAGGCGCCCGCGAGCGCGCTCGTGCCCTTCGCGGCCTCGAACCAGACCTCGCACACGACGTGCGTCAGACGCGGCACGACGTAGTGATGAACCTCGTTGCCCAGGCACGCGTTCGCGCTCAGGAGGACGGGGTGCCCGGCCGCCTCCGCGGCCGCGGCGCGCAGCTCCTCGACGAAATCGGCCGCGGCCTCGAGGTGATACTGCTTCCAGAGGTCGAAGAGCGGGATCGAGCCGGCCCGGCGCTTCACGGCGTCCGCGGTCTTCGCGAAGCGGCGCACGACCGTCCGGTAGTCGAAACCGCCGAGATCTTCGACGCCGGCGGCGGCGAGTTGCTCCTTGGTCGCGCGCCGCGCGAGGTACGCCCTGAACCCGGCGATCGAGTAATCGTCGAAACCCCCGCCGTACCAGGCGGCGGGGCTCGCCACGCCGAGGTGGTCGTCGACGTGGAGGCCGTCGGCGCCGCCCGCCATGACGCGCCGCACGTTGGCTTTCACGTGCTCGCGGAACGCGGGATGGTTCGTGTTCCCGAAGTCGGTGGTCTGGCCGCGGTGGACCTTGTCGAACTGCCACGGCACGGGGATGGGCTTCCCCTCGATGTCGATCGCGACGGCTTCGCGCAGCGCCGCGTTCTCGTAGAGGGTCTGCGCGCCCGCGGTCAGGCACCAGACGCTGCCCGTGCACCGGATGCCGAGATCGCGGTGTCGCTGCACCTCTTCCTTCGTGTTCGCGCCGCCCCAGGCGACGAACGTGGCGCCGTACGCCTGGTAGGCCTCGGACGTCGAGGCGTACATGAAGACGACCTCGGAGTGCCGCAAGACCGGCGGGGCTGCGCCGCCGGCCGGCGGATCGGCCGCGGCCGGCGCGAGACCGAAGAGCAGTCCCGCAAGAAGCACCCCGATCTTTCCCGACAAGCTCCTCAGGCGACTGTCAGCGTTCATCGGTGTCCTCCCTGCGGACGGAGTGCCGTATCCGGTCCCGATCGTAACATGGACGATCACGGCACGACAGCGGCGGCCGGCCGCGCGGCGCGCGCGGCGCTCAGGCGGGGTATAATGCGAGCAACGCCGGCCGGTTGATGCCGGCGCCGTTGTCATGGAGGTGCGGCATGCTCTCTCGCGATGCTCTGTGCGCGAAATCCCGGGCGCTGGCGGCGGCATGTGCCGCCTGCCTGTCGATGCAGGCGGCCGGCGCGGCGGCGACGATCTTCGATTTCGACTCCCCGGCCTCGTCGGGCGCGTGGACGCCGCTCAACGACGGCGTCATGGGCGGCCTCTCGCGAAGCAACGCTCGCATCACCGGCGCCACGACGCTGGCCTTCACCGGCGAGGTGTCGCTCGAGAACAACGGCGGCTTCGCTTCGATCCAGTCGCGCGTGCAGGCCATCGACCTGCGCGAGACGAGCGGTCTTGCCGCGCGCGTTCGCGGCGACGGCAAGACCTACTGGATGACGCTGCGCACGAACGTTCCCATCCCAGCCGGCTGGTATCAGGCGCGCATCGAGACCGCCGCCGGGAAATGGATCGAGGTGCGCCTCCCGTTCGACCAGTTTCGAGCCACATCGTTCGGCCGGACGCTGCCGGGAGCGCCGCCGCTTCCCCGGAACGCGATCGAGTCCATCGGCTTCCTGATCTCCGACAAGCAGAAGGGGGCGTTCGCGCTGGAGGTCGACTGGATCAAGGCCTATGCGAGCGCACGGCTTGCGGCCGGCGATAGGGCGCCCGCATTCACGCGTCCCGATCAGCGCGGCGCGGCGACCGCGCTTGCCGACTTCGAGGGCAAGAAGGTCCTCGTCTACTTCTATCCCAAAGCCGACACGCCGGGATGCACCGCGCAGGCCTGCAGCGTCCGCGATGCGGACGCGGCCCTCGATGCGCTCGGGCTCGAAGTGCTGGGCGTGAGCCCCGACCAGCCTGACGCGCAGCAGAAATTCGACGAGAAGTTCTCGCTTGGGTTCCGGCTGCTCTCCGACCCGGACAAGACCGCGGCGCGCGCGTACGGCGCGATCGAGACGAGAACCGCGAACGGGACGACGACGGAGACGATCGTGCGCTCGGCGTTTCTCATCGACGAGCAGGGCGTGATCCTCAAGGCGTGGTACAAGATATCGCCCGCGGAGATGGTGCCCGAGGCCATGCGCGCGCTCGCGCGCTGACCCCCCCCGCCGTCCCGCCCGCGTCTTTACACGCGTCCTTACCCACTGTAGCCTGGAGACGGAGTCTCTTGCAGGAGAAGGAACGTATGCGACGACGTCATGCACGTGCCGGCGCGGTGGCGCTCTTCCTCGCGTGCGGCTGCGTCCACGCCGCGCCCAGGCCCAACATCGTCCTGATCGTGGCCGACGACATGGGGTTCTCGGACCTGGGGTGCTACGGCGGCGAAATTGCGACGCCGGCGCTCGACGGCCTGGCGAAGAACGGGCTGCGCTTCACCCAGTTCTACAACACCGCGCGCTGCTGGCCCACGCGCGCCGCGCTGATGCTCGGCTACTATCCGCAGCAGGTCCGCATGGACCCGCCTCGGGGCCCGGCGCCCGACTGGGTGCAGGCCGTGCCGAAGTTTCTCAAGCCGCTCGGCTATCGCGCGTATCACTCGGGCAAGTGGCACATCCACGTCGTGCCGCGCGTGTGCGCGGATGGCGGCTTCGATCATTCGTACCGCCTGGAAGACCACGACCGCAACTTCAACCCGACGAGGCTGATCGAAGACGACAAGCCCGCGCCGCCGGTCGCACCCGGCAGCGGCTACTACACGGCGACCGCGTTCGCCGATCACGCCATTCGCTGCCTGAAGGAGCATGCCGAGAAGCACGCCGAGAAGCCGTTCTTCACGTACCTCGCCTTCACGACGCCGCACTTTCCGCTGCACGCGCCGCCCGAGGATGTCGCCCGCTACCGCGACACGTACCTCGCGGGCTGGGACGCGGTGCGCGCCGAGCGCCATCGCCGCCAGAAGGAGCTCGGGGTCGTGAGCTGCGCCCTCTCGAAGCCCGAACCGCAGATCCGAGCCCCGAGCGGGAAGGCGGGCGTCGAGCGCGACGTCGATCCCGGCGAGATCGTGTACGCGCGCCCGTGGGCCGAGCTGACACCGGAGCAGCAGCGCTTCCAGGCGACGAAGATGGCGATCCACGCCGCGATGGTCGACCGCATCGACCGCGAGGTCGGCCGCGTGCTCGCGCAGGTCAAGGCGATGGGCGCGTGGGAGAACACCGTCGTGTTTTTTCTGTCCGACAACGGCGCGAGCGCGGAGATCCTGATCCGCGGCGACGGGCACTCGCCGTCCGCCGCGCCCGGATCCGCGGGCTCGTACCTGTGCCTCGGCCCGGGCTGGTCCACGGCCTCGAACACGCCGTTCCGCCGTCACAAGATCTGGGTGCACGAGGGCGGCATCAGCACGCCGCTCGTCGTCCACTGGCCGCGCGGCATCGCCGCGCGCGGCGAGCTGCGCCGCGACCCGAGCCACGTCATCGACATCCTGCTGACGCTCTACGAGCTTGCGGCCGGCGCGGCGCCGGCGCCGCCCGAGGGCGCCCCGCCGTTCCCCGGCCG
>JBFZCA010000042.1:0-5150 GCA_041308205.1 Planctomycetota bacterium
GCCGGCGCCGGCGCCGGGGCGGCTGCCGCGGGCGGTACGGGGACCGCCTCGCCGGGGGGCGGGGCCGGGACGTCCGCCGCGAGCAGCAACGTCAAGCTCAGACTGAGGATACAGCTCATAGGGTTCTCTCCCGCCCCTTCGCGCGCGCGAAAGGGTTTGTTCGAGGGCGCTCTCAGCGCTCCCGCCGAACGGTCGGCCCGGCGAGTTAAAAACGCCTATTATTGCCCCCGCGCGGCGCGTCCGCAAGCCCTTTCACGCCGCCGCCGGGCGATTGCGCGGCCCGCGGCCTGACGAGGTAGCCACGAAGACACGAAGGCACGAAGGGTCTTCGCGGCATCCCGAGCGCGCGATGATGCACCGCTGACCCTTGGTGTCCTCGTGTCTTGGTGGCATCGTCCGTCCGTCTTCCCTGGACGCGGGGGGCGGCCGCGCGAATGGAAGAGTGCATCAGGCGCCTGCGTCCTCCTCCGCGGCGGGGCGCGCGAATCGGTCGAGGAACTCCGCCGCGAAGGCCGCGAAGCGGCCCGCCGCGATCGCCTCTCGAATTCGCGCAAAGAAACGCTGGAAGAAGCACAGGTTGTGGAGCGTTCCCAGGATGGGCCCGAGCATCTCGTCGCGGTTGTAGAGGTGGTGCAGGTACGCCGCCGGCGTGCGCGCGCAGCAGGGGCACGGGCAGCCGTCCTCCAGGGCCGTCATCTGCAGCCTGAAACGCGAGTTGCGGATGTTGGCGGTGCCGGCGAAGGTGTACAGGCGGCCGTTGCGGCCGCAGCGGGTGGGAATGACGCAGTCGAAGAGATCGACGCCCGCCGCGACCATGGGCAGGATGTCCTCGGGCTCGCCGACGCCCATCGCGTAGCGAGGTCGATCCTCGGGCAGCGCCGCGGCCGACGCCTTCACCACGGCCAGGCGGGTGGGGCGGTCCTCTCCGACGCTCAGGCCGCCGATCGCGTAGCCGGGAAAGGGCAGCGCCGCGAGGCGCTCCGCGCACGATGCCCGAAGATCGGGCCACACGCTTCCCTGGAGGATGGCGAAGAGCGCCTGGTCGTCGCGCGATCGCGCGGCAAGGCATCGCTCGGCCCACCTGAGCGTCCGCGCGGTCGCGCGCTCGGCGGCGTCCTTCTCGCACGGATAGCCGGGGAACTCGTCCAGCACCATGGCGATGTCGCTGCCCAGCCGTTCCTGGCATCGCACGGCATCCTCGGGGCTCAGGAAGCGCACGGCGCCATCGACATGCGACTGGAAGCGCACGCCCTCCTCGCTGACCTTGCACAGGCTCGCGAGCGAGAACACCTGGAAACCGCCGCTGTCCGTGAGGATCGGCCGGTCCCAGCCCATGAAGCGATGGAGGCCGCCCGCCTGCTCGATCACGTCGAGCCCCGGGCGCACGAGCAAGTGGAAGCTGTTGGCGAGAATCAGCTCGAACCCGAGGCCGGCGAGCTGCTCGGCGAGGACGCCCTTGACCGTGCCCTGGCTCGCCACGGGCATCAGAACCGGCGTGGCCGCGCTGCCGTGCGCCAGGCGAACGACGGCGGCGCGGGCGTTGCCGTCGCGCGCCGCGATGGTGAAAAGCTCCATGGCGTCCCTTCCCGAGCGCCGCGGGCGCGGTCAGAGGCCGGCGGCCGCCGCGGCGCCCTGCGCCTCCCTCGACCACGCGCGCATGAAACCGATTCCCGGGTAATAGTATCGCAGGATCTTCAGATAGTCGCGTCCCTGCCGCGCCTGCCCTTGCGCGCCGTACTGGCACATGCCCACGCCGTGGCCGAATCCCCGCCCCTCGACGCGCAGGACGTCGCCGTCGACGCGGAACGCCGTGAACGCCGTGCTCTTGCAGCTTCCCTCGCGCACGGTGTTGAGCGCGGACCTGAAGATGGTCGCCAGGATGTCGATGGGCCTGCGCGGATCCTGGTCGTGCGTGATGCGCACGTAGTCGGAGTAGATGCCGCCGCCGGCGGGCGGGGCGACCGGCTCGATCGCGGTGATGCGGCCGAGGGCGAGCTTGCCGTCGGCGCGCTTCCTGAGGGCGTCGCGCACGTGCCGCTCGTTGAACTCCTCCTGCCAGGTGTAGACCGAGCTTGCCGAGCAGAACGTGCAGGTCGTGCCCGCGAGCGGCCGGATGTCCGGCTCCTTGGCGAACTCCGCGGTCGCCGACGCGTTGCGCGTGCCGCCGCCGCACGTCGAGTGGTAGTAGGCCTGGAAGACCTTGTCGCCGTACACCATCACCAGGCCGCAGGTCTCGGCGACGATGCTCTTGATGCGCGCGTTCGCCGCGGCCTGGCCGCGGTAGACCTGCGAGAAGGTGTCGTCGTCGAGGTGCCACGACCGGCGCGCGCCGATGAAGAGCCAGTTGTAGAGCGCGTACGTGCGGCTCGCGATCGCCTGCGCCCGCAGGGCATCGGACTCGAAGCGCGAGGGCATCTCGCTGCCCACGACGCCGAGGAGATAGCTCTCGAAGTCGAGCTCGTTGATCACGAGCGCCTTGTCGGGCGCGAACTCCAGCACGCCCGTGTACGGATCCTTGTCGATGTAGAAGCAGCCGTTCGGCTCGGCGAGGACGAGCCTGACCCGGTGCGGCGACACGAACGGCGCGGTCGAGTCCTGGCCGGTGTGCCACTTGAGCGCGCCCGCCTCGAACTTCACGGTGCCGTCGCACGGCCCGAGGGGAAGCGGCGGGAGCTGTCCGCCGGGAAAGATCGCCCTGAGGGGGCAGGTCGACTGCAGGAAGAAGCCGCCGCCCTCGGCGGCGCGCCGGGCGATGTGCTTCAGGCGCACGCGCACGGCCGGCCCCGCGGGCTCGAATTCGCCGGGCGACAGCAATGCCCGCGCGGCCGAGGGGCCCGACCGCAGGACGAGGATGAGCGCCGCGAGCGCGCCGACCGCGATCAGGGCGATCGCGATGCGCCTGTCGCGGACGCTCAGTTGTGCCACGTCTCCACCACCTTCGCGGCGTCGGGCGTGAGGATGCGGCCGCGGGACGTCTTCAGCAGCAGGCCGCACTGGATCAGATACGGCTCGTAGACGTCCTCGACCGTGCGTTCCTCCTCGCCGATGGCGACCGCGATGGTCTTGAGCCCGACGGGGCGCCCTTCCTGCGCGGCAATGAGGGCGAGGATGCGCCGGTCGGTCGGATCCAGGCCGTTCCGGTCGACGCCGAGGCGCGTGAGGCCCTCCAGGACGAGGGCCTCGTCGATGCGGCGCTCGCCGCGCATCTGCGCCAGGTCGCGGATGCGCCTGAGAAAGCGGTTGGCGATGCGCGGCGTGCCGCGCGAGCGCCCGCCGAGAAGGAGCGCGGCGTCCGGCGCGACCTCTATGCCGAGCTTGCGGGCCGAGCGCGTGACGATCCGCGCGAGCTCCTCGGCGCGGTACGGCATGAGCTTCTCGAGCACGCCGAAGCGCGAGCGGAACGGGTCGCTGAGCAGCCCTTCGCGCGTCGTGGCGCCGACGAGCGTGAAGGGCGGGATCGAGATGCGCAGGCTGCGCGCGTTGGGCCCCTTGTCGACCAGGAGGTCGACGACGAAGTCCTCCATGGCCGCGTACAGGTACTCCTCGATCTTGGGATTGAGGCGATGAATCTCATCGATGAAGAGCACATCGTTGCGCGCCAGCTTGGTGAGGATGCCGAGAAGATCGGGCGGGGACTCGAGCACCGGCCCGGAGGTGACGGTGAACCCGGCCTCCATGTCCCTGGCGATGAGGCTCGCGAGCGTGGTCTTGCCCAGGCCGGGCATGCCCGAGAGGAGCACGTGGTCCATGGCCTCGGCGCGCTCCTTGGCGGCGGCGATGTAGAGCTTGAGGTTGGCAACGACCGATTCCTGGCCCTCGAACTCGTCGAACGTTGCGGGCCTGAGGGCGCGTTCCTGACTCTCTTCCTGCTCTTCCAGGAGCTCGGGTCGCACCGCCGACCCGCGCCGCGGCATTCCTTGGCCGGCAATCATGGCGCTCGTTCCTTTTCCACGCAAGGGCCGCACGAAGCACAAAAGCCTGCAACCAGAACAGGATTATACACGGCGGGGGGATGAGGTCCAGGCGCGGGGCGGATGCGTCCCGGCCTGCCGTGCGCTTCAATTACGGCTCGGATCCTCGGTATGGCCGGGCGCGGTCGTGAGCTCGGCGGCGGTCTTGAGGAACCCGCGCCACTTTTCGAGGCTCTCGGGGAGCTCGATGGAGAGCAGGTCGGTGAACCGGTCGACCTCCGTGGCCGGGATGCCGCTCTTCAGGCGCGCGAGCATGTCCTTGAGGTCCGCGAGCCCCTCCCTGACGAGCGTCTCGACGTCGGGCTTGCCGGCGCCGAGGCACGTGCAGCAGTGACGGATCCCGTCCGCGAAGAAGGCAAGGTCGCTCGTGAACGCGCCCAGGTGCGCGAAGGCGTCCGTGCGCCGGTCCTGCCTGATGAGGGCGCCGATGGCGATGCTCTTGGCCTTGAGATTGTCGAGCGCCTCGAGCAGCCCCTTGAGAATCGAGCGCACGATCCTCTCGACCGGCACCGAGCGCACCCTGAGAAGCCTGAACTCCCGCGCGCGGCGCTCGCCGAATTCGGGCTCGCTGGCCAGCGTGAGCGGCGTGCCGTCCAGAACGATCTCCGACACGACCTGGCCGCGCTGCGAGCAGTGGGCCCTGAGCTGTGTGAGGACGTCCCTGAGCGGCGCGTCGGGCCTCGCCGCGAAGGGCGCTTTCTCGCCGTTGAGCTCGATCTTCATACGCGCTCCCTTGTCGCCTCCGGCCTTGCGGTTGGCCGCATGCCCGCGTGCCCGCGCCGCCGGCAGGCGGCATCATCGCATGTTCTCGGGGGTTTGTCTGCAAGAAACCCGCAGCCCTATCGCCCTCGGCCGCCTACAGGCGGGCGTCGACGACGAGGCCGATCGCGCCCAGCAGGCGTTCCCGGAGGCGTGCCGGCGGCGCGGCCGGTATGGTGCGCAGCACGGCCTCGGTCCGCGCATCGATCACCTGCACGACGAGTCCCTCGGGCGGACCGGACAGCTCGAAGCGCAGGCAGCGGGGCTTTGCCTTGCGGTTGAGATCCTCGAGCTGCTCTGCCAGCGCGGACGGGTCCGCGTCCTGCGTCTCGGAGGCCGGCGCTTCGCGGCCGGCTCGTCCCGGGGTGCGCGGCGGCCGCCGGTGGGTCGTGCCGTGCTCTGGCGCGACGCTGCCGATCC
>JBFZCA010000043.1:0-3949 GCA_041308205.1 Planctomycetota bacterium
GCGCTGGCAGAAACCGTGAGCGGATTCATCGCCGACCGCCGAGGGCTTCCCGAGCACGGCATCACCGCGGCCGAGGTCAAGGAGGCGCTTGCCGCGGCCGGCGCCGCGCCCGACCTCATCGCCGCAGCGATCGACTTCCTCGATCGCTGCGACGCCGTCCGGTTCTCGCCGGCGGCCTGCGCCGCGGACGCCATGCAGCGCGATCTCGCCCGCGCCGAGGAGATCGTCGCGGAGCTCAGGAGGACGCTGTGAGACCCGCCGCGCTGCTGCTCACGGCCGTGGTCGCAATGGGAGCGCGGGCCGCCCCCGCGGGCGCCGAGCATGCCGGGCTCTTCTTCGAGGCGACGCGGATCGCTCGCGAGGCCCGCACCAAGGAGGAGCTCGCCGAGGCGATCGCGCGCTACGAGAAGCTCCTCGCGTCGGGGTTGCGCAACGGGCGCATCGAGTACAACCTCGGCAACGCGTACTTCCGCACGGGAGACGCGGGGCGGGCGCTTCTGCACTGGCGGCGCGCGGAGCGCCTGCTGCCCGGCGACGCGCAGATCGCGCACAACATCGAGTACGCCCGCTCGCGCGCGCCCGACAAGTTCGAGACCGAGAGCGCGGCCGAGGCGCTCTCGATCGTGTGCTTCTGGCATGCGTGGCCTCTGGCGACGCGCTGGCATGCGGCGCTGATCTTCTTCGCGTGCCTGTGGGCATGCCTCGCGCTAAGGCTGCGGTACCGAGCCTGGGCGCTCCCGGCGGCCGCGTGCGCGTGCGGCATCGCCTTTTCCGCGATGGCGGGCTCGGCGGCCGTGACCCTCCGGCACGAGGCCGCGGCGCCGCCCGCCGTCATGGTGGCGGAGCAGACCATCGTCCGCCAGGGGAACTACGAGGAGTCCGAGCCCGTCTTCACCGGGCCGGTCCATTCCGGCACCGAGGTCCGGATCGTCGACGACACGCGCGGGGCGTGGGTCCGCGTCGAGTTCCCCAACAAGAAAGATGGATGGGTGCGGCGGGAAACCGTGGAGCGCATCTGACCGCCTCGAAGGCCTCTATACGGCCCGCCGTACGCCGCGCCCTCGAATGCCTTACCGGTCTCCGCCGGCGGCGGCCGCAGCATGGCGCCGCGTACCGAGGCGCTTCTCACAGGTTGCATTCCCGGGGCACCCACCCGGCACACGTGGGACGAACCTTCCAACCGCCACTAAGGCCGCACCATGGCGGCCGACCCAAGCGCTGTCTGCGCGCCATCACTCCCGCTTGCTTCGTGTACTCTTCCGGGCGCGGGCAATCCGCTAGTTGCAGACGAGCCGCTTCACGCTGTGACTCAGCTCCGCGAACTTCTTCTCGCGCTCCCTGTCAAGCCCGCAGCGCTCATCCGTGAGCTTCTGGCAGAACTTGCCAAGGGCTTCATGCTCTCGGCGGTTCTTCTCCTCCGTTTCCTCGATGACCGCCTTGGTGGACTGGAAGTTCCCACGAGTGAACAAATCGTCGAATAGTCGGTGGACGAAGGGACCGAGCACCGTGATGCTCTTGTGCGCGTGGTGCGGCCAGCGCGCGAGGCAGACCAGTTCCTTTTCCGCCAGCCTGACGTTGAGGTCGGCGCACCGCACCATCTCGAAGACACGGCTCACCGGGGAATGGCGGAAGAGGTCCGACAGGTATCCCGTCCGGCACCATTCGTCCACGTCGAACGATGCGCGCGCGCCGAGAACGAAACTCCGCGCCGAGCGAAGGTAATCCAGGTTGCTCTGCAGGTGGCCCAACGCGCTCTCCACGTTGACCAGATCCTCGCTCACCTGGTTCCAGCGGTTCTCGATCTTCTCGAACCCCTCCAGAACCTCGCCCGCGAACTCGTCATCCTCCAGGCCGAGGTGTTCCAGCATGTCATTGCGCTGTTCGAGCAGGTTCGTCCGCTTGCCCTCGAAGTCGATGTACGAGGTCAGGCGCTCGACGACGCTCTCGAGCTCGTTCGCGAGCAGTTCCTGCGTCTCCCTGAGCGCCCACTGCAGCGCGACGGACACGAACGCCGACCGTACCCGCTGGGTCCCTTCCTTGGGCCCGCGGCGCATGAGGCTGGGCAGTTCCGCGATCGGGTATCCCCCGAGGCGGTTGGACTTGAGCGCCTCCTCGAGCTTCACCGCCGAGTACGATTTCAGCACCTCCCTGAGGGCCTCCACATCGGCGCGGAGATACAATTCCTGACACCTGAGGCGCCGCTCCTTTTCGAGCTTCACCTCGCAGTATCCCATTTCCTTCTCGATGCGGTCGAGTACTCGCATGATTCTTCCTTTCCTTGTCTGCCCGATACTAAGCAAATTCCATTCCATTCGTGTGTGTCATATTCGCACACATCAGCCGGCGCCCATCATCAGGCCGAAAAACGGCCGCCGCGCGCGGCGCTCCGGCCGAAACCCGCCGCCCAGCATTAATGAGGAAGAGTCGCGCGGGCGACGCCTGTTAAGTGCGCAACTAAACTATTTCTTTGTCATTACTATAGAGACGCTGGATTTGCGAAAAGTTGCAGCCCGCTTCGTAACAATTGTGCTACACTATGTGTAAGTAATGACACAGGTGCCGGAGGGAGATCATCGTGCCGGAGGCCCATGCTGCTTGAATTGACCCTGATCGCTCTTCTCGGCGCCGCGCCGCCGGGCCAATCGGCGCCTCCCGAGGAACCCCCGCCGGCCGCGGAGCCCCCGGCCCCCAAGGAGCTTCCGCCGCCCGATGCATCGGCGGCCCCCAAGGAACCCTCGCCCCCCTGGCCGCTCCCCTGGAAGGAGGGCGTCAAGTACGAGTTCACGTGGTACACGAAGGAGCCGGTCGGGAAGTCGGACTTCACGTTGGTGTGGTCGGACGACAAGAAGACGCTGCTGTGCCGGGGCTCCATCGACCTGACCGGCGTCGGGACGCGCCTGAACGGCACCTTGGTGACGGGGTTCCGGCCGGATCTGAGCCCCACGTTCCACGCAAGCACGTTCAAGGGCGGCCGGGGCGGAACGTACGGGTCCGGCGCCGGCGTCATCGCGAAATTCGCGGAGAAGGAGATCGCCGTCACGCTCGGCATCAGCGAGAAGGCGCCCGTCACGAAGCTCGAACCGCCCGCGCGGCGGTACTTCCTCTACGGGCACCAGGCCATCCACCACTGGGCATTGTTCCTGACGGCCGCCGACACCGCCAAACCCTCCGTCGTCACCGTCTGCATGCCCGACTTTCTCAGGTTCTGCGACATCGCATTCACCCCCGAGGGCGCCGAGGAACTGCGCGGCGTCGCGACGACCCGCCTCGCGTTCAATGCCGGCGGGCTCTTCGAGGGCACGGTGTGGCTCGATCCCGAGAAACGCCTCATCAGGTATCAGCAGAAAAACCTGAACGGCTTCACCGACGTCTGGCTCAACGAGCAGAAGTGAGCCTGCGCGCGGGAGGTCGCCGGCGCTCCGGACGCCGCTCGCGGAGAGATTCCCGCGCCCGCCCCGCGCGCCGCTCTATCGGAACGGCCCCGCGGGCGCTGCGTCCTTCGCGGGTTCCTGCGCCGTCGCCCTCAGCACGGCGTTCAACTGCCGCTCCATCGCCCGCAGGCGCACGAGCAATTCCGCCTCCTCATCCTCGGGCGAGAGCGACACGCCGACCATGTCTTCCACGGCGCAGGCAAGCCCCGCGGCCTCGTAGGCCCTGAGCGAGCCCACGTGGACGGCCTTCTGGACCGTCCTGAGATAGCCGTCCAGGAGGACGTGCATCTCCGGCATCGCCGGCACCTGCCGGATGGCGAGCCCCTCCCTGAGCTCCTCGACGGCGGAATGGACGCGCGCGTCGATCCAGACGCGCCATGCCGCGACATCGAGCTGCCCGTCGCGGGCCACGTCCGACGCCTCCGAGTTGAACATCGCCCTGATCCGCGCGAGGTTGCGCCCGACGGCCCAGGGCGCGCCCTTGGCGGCGAGGCCCGCATCGCGAAGATACGCGAACG
>JBFZCA010000044.1:0-5842 GCA_041308205.1 Planctomycetota bacterium
TCGGATCGTAAGGCGGCGGGGCCTTGGGCTCCGGGGAGGCAGGCAATCGAACGAGCCCGTTGTCTTCTTTCGCGAGCTGCGCGTTGCTCAGACTTTCAAGCGAGGTTCGGAGCGGTATGTCCGCAACGACCTCGGAGCGTCCATTGGCCTCGCGGTCCCGCGCCTCGCCCTCGGCGGTCGTACTCGCCGGTTCGGCCTCGGCAGTCTTCTCGCCCGACTGAACGATCCCGCTCTCGGGCTTGGCGCCCGCGCCCCAGCGCTGTCCGTACGCCCCGGCGGCGCCGCCGCCGATGCCGATCGCTCCGTTGACGCCCATCGAGACGCGGCCCTCGCGCTTGGCCTCGGAGCGGTCCTTCTCGACTCCATGGAAGCGGACGAGATCAGGGACTTCGCCGGCATCATCGGCAACCTGCGCAGGCTGCTCCGCCGGCGGCGCCTCTTCCACGAGGCTCTCCCTTTGCCGGCGCTGCTCCGCCCGCCTTTTGGACACGCCGGCATAACCTCTCCCGGACACGACGGCAGGCGGCCTGGCCGGCGCCGCGACACTGCCCTCGGCATGGACCTCGACCGACAGCCGGTCGGAAGCAGGATCAAGGCCGGTCGCCTCGATCCCGCCCGCGACCCGTGCGGAACCGTCAGTCTCAACAACTACGGCCGCAGGAACGCCAGTCATGACACCTATGTCCGGAGGTTCCGCCGGGGCAGCCGGTGCGGACGCGGGAACGGTCGGAGCCTCCTCGGCATGATCGTATCGAGCGGCGAGATCTCTGACCCTGGCCGGCGCTCCAGCTTTGAAGGTTGCAGGCAAGAAGACCAGCACCGACACGACGAGTATCGCCGCGGCGCTGGTTATCCTCACGAACCAGCTCATCCGGACTCTCGCCCTCCTCCGCGCGTCGAGGACGCGCGCCATGCGCGTCTTCTCGAGCGCACCCGCCGCCTCCTCGCTCGGCGGCAGCGCCGCCTTCACGAGGCCGAGCGTCTTCCGCAGCTCCGCAAGCTCCTCCCTGCAGCGGGCGCAGCCGGCGAGGTGCGCCTCGACCTCGCGCCTTCCCTCGGCGGAGAGGCCGTCGAAGAGATACGCCGTGAGCCTGTAGTCGCGATGGTCTTCCATCAGAGCACCTCCCTGGAATCGGCGAGCCGGAGGGATAGCTCCTTCATGGCGCGGTGCAGGAGAAAGCCGACGTTCGTGACCGTGAGCCCCGTGATCTCCGCGATCTCCCGGTACGACTTCTCCTCCTGCACTTTGAGAAGCAGGAGCTCGCGGTGGCGCGGCTGCAGGCGGTCGATCGCGGCGCGGACCCCGGCCGCGCGCTCCTCGGCCTCGATCGCTCCAGGCGGGGTGCAATCGGCTCCCGGCACCGCGGTTCGCTCGCGCAGCGCATCCTCGTGTCTGCGGGCCCGCGCCGTCCGGCGCAGGCGGCTGATGCCGACGTTGCGCGCGACCTTGAGCAGCCAGTTGTGGCAGCTCTCGGCCGCGAGCAGGCGGTCGGGGTAACGCGCGACCTGGGTGAAGGTCTCCTGGACCACGTCCTGCGCGCCATGGTAGTCGCCGCCCAGGAGCCGCATCGCGAACCTGAGGAGCCTCCCCTCGTACCGCACGAGAAAGGCGCCGAGCAACTCGGACTTGCGCGAGGCGGCATACGACCGCAAGAGGTCCTGGTCGCTCATCTCGGCAGTCATCGCGTTCCCACGCGTACGGTCCTCGTTCGACGGGCGCGACGCCGCAACGCCGGTGCGCCGCGGAGCGCCGTCGCGCCTCGTCGTACACCTATAGTAATCGACCGCCATGTTCATTTGGACCACCGGCAGCCCTCGCAGGTTCCCGTAAAAAACCCGCGCCGCCGAGCCCGTGCGCGCCGCGCTTCCCGCATTGGAGTACCTCCGGCGTCTGGATGTCGCCGGCGGGCCGCTTCTTCTTAGACGGAATCGCCGGCCCCTGGACACCCGTTCGCCCCTGCGTACAATGTCTTGATCGTGTCCGGCCGCGCCGGAGGGCTTTTTTACGGGAACCCGCGCCGCGGGCGCCCTGGCTCGTTTTTTCTGCGAGTACCCATGACCACACCAAAGAACCTCGGACGGGCGTACCAGTTGGCCAAGGAACGTTATGCCGCGCTCGGCGTCGACACCGACCGCGCGCTCCGGCGCCTCAAGGGCGTCTCGATCTCGCTGCACTGCTGGCAGGGCGATGACGTGGGCGGCTTCGAGAACGTGGGAAGCGAGCTCGGGGGCGGCCTGGCCGTGACCGGCAACTACCCCGGCAAGGCGCGGACGGCCGATGAGCTGCGAGCGGACTTCCTCAAGGTCGTGTCGCTCCTCCCCGGCAGGCACCGCCTGAATCTGCACGCCTTCTACGCCGAGATGAAGCGCAAGAAGGTCGGCCGCGACTGCCTCGGGCCCGCCCAGTTCAAGAACTGGGTCGCGTGGGCCAAGGCGCACAAGCTCGGCATGGATTTCAACCAGACCTACTTCGCCCACCCGCTCGCCGCCGACGGGCTGACGCTGTCGCACCCCAACAAGCGCATCCGCAAGTTCTGGGTCGAGCACGGAATTCGCTGCCGCGAGATCGGCGCCTTCATCGGCAAGACGCTCGGCACGACCTGCCTGACCAACCTCTGGATCCCGGACGGGTACAAGGACACGCCGGTCGACCGCAAGTCGCCGCGCGAGCGCCTGGCCGAGTCCCTGGACGAGATCTTTGCCAAGAAGATCAGTCCCAAGTACAACGTCGACTCGGTCGAGCCCAAGCTCTTCGGCATCGGATCGGAGAGCTACGTCGTCGGCTCGCACGAGTTCTACCTGGGCTACGCCGTCTCGCGCGGCAAGCTCCTGTGCCTGGACGCCGGCCACTACCACCCCACGGAAGGCATCGCCGACAAGATCTCGTCGGTCTTCGGGTACCTCGACGAGATCGCGCTCCACGTGAGCCGCGGCGTGCGATGGGACAGCGACCACGTCGTGATCCTGAACGACGATCTCCAGGCGATCGCGCAGGAGCTGGTCCGCGGGGACTACCTCGATCGCACCCACCTCGCGCTCGATTACTTCGACGCGAGCATCAACCGGATTGCCGCGTGGGTCATCGGCGCGCGCTGCCTCCTGAAGGCGCTCTTGATGGCAATGCTCGAGCCCCTGTCGATGCTCAAGCGCCTCGAGCTTGCGGGCGACAACACCTCGCGCCTGGCGATGCTCGAGGAGCTGAAGACGCTGCCCTCGGGCGCCGTCTGGGACCGCTACTGCGACATGTGCGGCGTGCCCGTCGGCCCCGCGTGGATCGACGAGGTCAAGCGCTACGAGCGCGACGTTCTGTCAACGCGCAAGTAGAGGAGGAAACATGCTCGCTGCAGCCGACATGACGGTCAATCCCACCCTCGGCATCCTGATCTTCTGCCTGGGCGGCCTCGCGGGCGCGGTCTTCTACCTGCCCTTCAAGAAGGTCAAGTCCTGGGCGTGGGAGAGCTACTGGCTCGTCTACGCCGTGTTCGGTCTCCTGATCGTGCCGTGGGTGCTGGCGTTCGCCTTCTCCCCGAACGTGATCGCCGTCCTCAAGGCGGCGCCGGCCAACCAGATGGTCTACTGCTGCCTGTGCGGCGCCGCGTGGGGCGTGGGCGGCCTGACCTGGGGCCTCATGATCCGCTACCTGGGCGTCGGCCTCGGCCTCGCGATCGGGTGCGGCCTGTGCTCGGCGGCCGGGACGATCGTGCCCAAGATCATCAAGGGCGAGTTCGAGACGCTGTTCGCATCGACGGCGGGCTGGGTCTCGTTCGTCGGCGTCCTCGTCTCGCTCGCGGGCATAGTCCTCGTCGGCATGGCGGGCATGTCAAAGGAGAACGAGCTGCCCGACGAGGAGAAGAAGAAAACGGTCGCCGAGTTCGACTTCAAGAAGGGAATCCTCGTCGCGATCTTCTCCGGCCTCATGAGCTCGGCCATGAACTTCGGACTTCAGGGCGGCGGGACGATCGAGAGCCTCGCGCGCACGACCGACCCCATCACCCCCGACGCCTGGAAAGGCATGCCGGTCCTCGTCGTCGTCCTCTTCGGGGGATTCATCGTCAACGGCCTGTGGTGCCTCTTCCTCAACTTCAAGAACAAGACGACCGGCGACTACGCGAGATCGGGCGCGCCGATCGTCGCCAATATCGTCTTCGCCGGCCTGGCCGGCGCGATCTGGTGCTCGCAGTTCATCTGCTTCAAGACCGGCGAGCCGCAGATGGGCGACACGGCGTACGTCGGCTGGGCCGTGCTGATGGCGAGCGCCATTCTCTTCAGCACGCTCCTCGGGATCCTGCTCGGGGAGTGGAAGGGAACGAGCGGCCGCACGCGATCGCTCCTCGCGGGCGGCCTCGCGCTCCTCATTCTCTCGGCGGTCGTCGCCGGCTACAGCGGATACCTCGCCAACGAGCCCCCCGCGCCCATCGAGGCGATACTCGTGAAGTAGGCGCGCATGCCCGCTCCCATGGCCGAGACGCCGCGCGAACCTGTCAACGAGTACGAGCGCGAGCCGGTGCCGGAGACGGCGCGGCTCGGCCTGAGGAGCTTCGTCGGCCAGTACGCCGGCGAGCACGTCGCCGGCACCGAGCTCCTGATCGGCCCGCTCTTCATCACGGCGGGCGTCAGCGCGTTCGATCTGGTCGCCGGCCTGATTCTCGGCAACATCCTCGCCGTCCTGAGCTGGACCTTCCTGACCGCGCCCATCGCGACGCGCATGCGCCTGACGCTCTACTACCAGCTCGAGAAGGTCTGCGGCCGCCGGCTCGTCACTCTCTACGACCTGGCCAACGGCGCCATGTTCACGCTGCTTGCGGGCGCCATGATCACGGTTTCGACGACCGCGCTCGGCGTGTGGCTCGAGTTTCCCATGCCGGGCCTCGCGGACTACACGCCCAACAGCGCGGGGTGGGTCCTCGCCGTGCTCGGCGTCGGCGTCCTCTTCTCCGTCGTGGCGGCGTACGGCTATCGCATCGTCGCACGCTTCGCCAATGTTGCGGCGCCCTGGATCATCCTCATGTTTCTCGCGTTCGGCATCGTGGGGCTCAAGGCGCTCGGCGTCACGTCGCTCCGCGACTTCTGGCCGCTCGCCGAGACCGTGATCTGGACGGGCGGCGAGCCGCTCGCCGGCAAGGTGAAGTTCACGTTCTGGCACGTGTGCTTCTTCGCCTGGTTCTGCAACATGGCCTGGCACATCGGCATGGCGGATCTCTCGGTCCTCAGGTACGCGCGCAAGTCGTGGTACGGCCTTGCGTCCTCGGCCGGCATGTTCCTCGGGCACTTCCTGGCGTGGCTCTCGGCGTCGATCCTTTACGCGCTCCAGATCCACGAGAACCCCGCCGACACCGCTGTCCTGCCCGGGCCGCTCGCCTACCGCGCCTGCGGCGTCGCGGGGCTCATCTGCGTCATCCTGGCCGGCTGGACGACGGCGAATCCGACGCTCTACCGGGCCGGGCTCGCGTTCCAGGCCGTGATGCCGCGCTTCTCGCGCTTCCGCGTGACGCTGGCGGTCGGCCTCGTCGCCACGCTCACGGCGGTCTTCCCGGCAGTGACGATGCAGCTTCTCGAATTCGTCGCACTCTGGGGCATGATCCTGATGCCGATGGGCGCCGTCGTCTTCGTCGACTTCTGGTGCTTCAAGCGGCTCGGGCTCCGGTCGTTCTACGCGGAGGCCGCCGGCGCGAGCTTCAATCCCGCCGCGGCGATCGCGTGGCTGGCGACGCTCGCCGTGTGCACGTATCTCGTGCTCGGGGGCGGCGTCCAGATTTACTTCGTGAGCCTGCCCGGGTGGTTCATGGCCGTCGCCCTGTACATCGCGTTCAGCTTCGTCTTCCAGCGGCGCACGCCGCCCGGG
>JBFZCA010000045.1:0-5341 GCA_041308205.1 Planctomycetota bacterium
TGCATGAGCTGACCTTCAAGGGGCCGGCCGCCGGCAATCCCTACGCCGAGGTGCGTCTTGCGGCCAGGTTCACGCAGGGAGCGCAGAGCCTCGATGTCCCCGGCTTCTGGGACGGCGGCGACGTCTACAGGATCCGCTTCATGCCGCCCGCGCCGGGCGAGTGGCGCTATGCGACGACCGGCAACCGGCCGGAGCTGGATGGCCTGACCGGTTCGTTCGGCGTCGCCCCGCCCTCGGCGGGGAACCACGGCCCCGTCCGGGCGTTCAAGACGTTCTATCTGCGCTACGCCGACGGCGCGCCGTATCACCAGTTCGGCACGACCTGCTACGCCTGGGTGCACCAGACGCGCGAGCTGCAGGAGCAGACCCTGAGGACGCTCGCCGCGTCGCCCTTCAACAAGATCAGGTTCTGCGTCTTCCCCAAGGCGTATGCGTACAATCAGAACGAGCCCGAGCTCTTCGCGTTCGCGAAGAACGCCGGCGGCGCGTTCGACTTCAACCGCCCCGACCCCGCCTTCTGGCGGCACCTCGAGCGGCGCATTCTCGATCTGCAGGCGCTCGGCATCGAAGCGGACCTGATTCTCTGGCACCCGTACGATCGCTGGGGTTTCGCCGACATGAGCGACGATGAGGATGATCGCTATCTGCGCCACTGCATCGCGCGCCTGGCGGCCTTCCGCAATGTCTGGTGGTCGCTTGCCAACGAGTACGACTTCATGACCGATCGGCCCAAGGGCCATCGCGGCAACAAGCAGTTCGAGGACTGGGACCGCTTCTTCGCCATTCTCCAGCGGGAAGACCCGTTCCAGCGCATGCGCGGCATTCACAACGGCAGCCGCTGGTACGACCACACGCACGCGTGGGTCACCCACGCAAGCCTCCAGACCTCGGACATGCACGGCGGCGTGCGTTTCCGCGAGAAATACCGCAAGCCGGTCCTCTACGACGAGTGCAAGTACGAGGGCGACATCCCGCAAGGCTGGGGCAACCTCGGCGCGCGCGAGATGACGCAGCGGTTCTGGCTCGGGACGTTGAGCGGCTGCTACGTGGGGCACGGCGAGACGTACAAACACCCCGAGGATATCCTCTGGTGGTCCAAGGGCGGCGTGCTCCACGGCGAGAGCCCCGCGCGCATCCGCTGGCTCAAGGACTTCATGGCGCAGGCCCCGGCGTTCGACGAGCTGCAACCTCTGGGTGATGACCAAGGCCGCTTCCTCCTCGCCACGCCGGGCGAATACTATCTGCTGTACTGCCCGAGCGAGACGCCGCAGACCGTCCGCCTCGACGGCGCGCAGCCCTACAAGGTGGACGCCATCGATCCCTGGGAGATGCGGGAATGGGCCGCCGGCACCGCGCGGCCCGGCGAGTTCACGGCTGCCGCGCCGAAGGGCGACCTCGTCTATCGCTTCACGCCGTATCGGCCGGGCGAGAAGCTGCGGCCCGAGGCGCGGCTCGCGGCCTCGGTCACCGAAGGCGTGGCGCCGCTCACGGTCCGGTTCGAAAGCAGCGCGGACGACCGCGTGCGCTGGGACTTCGGCGACGGCGCGGGCAGCACGGAGAGCGCGCCGTCGCACACGTTCGACAGGCCGGGTCTCTACACGGTGACGCTCGCCGTGACGGACGCGGAGGGCGGCAGCGCGCAGAATTATCTGCGCATCGCCGTCGACCGGGACTCGCACGAGCCGATCGTGCGCGCCGGCTTCGAGCGGGATGAGACGCCGCAGATCAAGACCCGCGGCACCGCCGTCCGCGCGGGCGGGGGCGCGCTGCGCTTCCCCGACGGCGCACCCTGGGGATGGGTGGACGCCGGCGGCGGCGTGATCGAGGATCTGCGCGGCCTGCGCTCGTTCACCGTGCTGGGCTGGGTGAAACCGGAGAGCCTGGCGGTGGGCAGCGGCGGCAACCGGATCGTGTTCTCCCTGAACCGCGATCGTGCGGGCATCGATCTTGTCTGTCATGCTGACGGCCGGCTGCGCCTGGCGGTCAACGAGTGGCCCGACGGCATCAAGAACGACAGCTCGCCCGGCAGGCTCCGGGTCGGGAAATGGACCTTCTTCGCCGTCAGCTACGATGCGACGCGGCCGCGCGACAACGTGCGCTGGTATTTCAGCCCGCCGAGCGATGCGCCCGGGCCCGCGCCGATCGAACCGGATTGCACGACTTCCTACAGCCCCGGCCCCGTCGGCTCGGACACGGGTCCCTTGGCGATCGGTAACTTCAATGCGACGATGCACGGCTACGGCCTCGACCGCCAGTTCCGCGGGGAGATCCGCGCGCTGCAGATCTTCGGCAGCCGGGTGGGCGGGCGCGGCGCGCTGAGCCTCGAGACGATCGGGAACCACGCGCGGTGACCTGCGCAGAGAAATGACCCGCATGCGACGGCGGTCCGTTCCTTTTCCTTGCCGCGCGCCCCGAGGAGTGCAACGACCATGGCAACAGTGATTCGCACCTGCATTCTGTCGATCCTCGCGGCGCAGGCCGCGCGAGGCGATGTGGCCGTCCTCACGAACCCCCGGGGGTTGGCCATCGGCCGCGCGGGCGAGCTGCTCGTCGCATGCGGCGGCGAGACGCCGGCGATCGTCGTCGTCGCGCGCACGGGCGCCAAGCTCCGCGAGCTCGGCGCGGGGCATGTCGCCGGCCCCAACGGGCTGGCGGTCGATGCAGGCGGCCGCATCGCCGTCGCCGATACGAGCGGCAACAGGGTGGTGCTCCTCGATGCCGGCGGCGCGCTCCTGGCAACGTGCGGCGGCCTGGCGGCGCCGAATTCGGTCGCACTGGGACCGGACGGCGTCATCGCCGTCGCGGACACCGGCAACAATCGCATCGCGTTTCTCCGAGCCGGCGCAGCGCAGGTCGCGTGTTCGCTCGATGCCGTGCGCCTCCCGGACGGAACGCGCTCGAGCCTCGAGGCGCCGATGGGCGTTACGGCGGCAGGCGGGCGCCTCGCCGTGAGCGACACGGGCAACGGGCGCGTTCTCATCGTCCCCTTCCCCGCGCGCGCCGGTGACGCGCCCGAGGCCGCGGTGTTGTCCGCCCGCGGCATGGAGCCCAGGGCGCTCGCCTTCGGGCGCGACGAACGCCTCTACGTCGCCGACCGGCAGCAGGTCCGCGGCTACACGCGCGAGGGGCGGGAATTCGGCGTCTTCAAGGCCGCCGCCGTGCGCATGTGGTACACGCCCGAGGGGCTCGCCGTGGATCCGGACGGGAACGTCCTGAGCGTCGATGCGAGCACGCGGCGAGTTCTCATCACATCGGCGGACCTCTTCGACGCCGAGCCGCACATCGGCCTGGATCCGCGCTCCCCTTCGACCGTCACGATCTCGTGGAAGACGCTCGCGCCGCGGCCGACCGTGCTGCGCTACGGCCCGACCGAAGAATGTGAAAAAGAGGTGCGCGTCGAGAAGCCCGTCGTCGACCACGCCGTGACGCTCGATGGCCTCGCGCCGGCCGCGCGCTACTACTTTCACGCGACGTGCCCGATCGACGCAGTCCCGCCGACGACGCCGGCGCGCGCGGATCTCGCGCTCGCGACGCAGCGCCGGAGCTACGCCTTCCTGGCCGAGGACAATCTGACCGGCGAGTACCCCTTTGCCACGCTGCCCGAGGCCGGGAAGACCGCCTGGACGAGCCTTCCCGTGCTTGTCGCGGTCTACCGCCAGGTGACGTTCGCCGCGGCTCCCGGTGGCGCGCCGCAGCCCGACCGCGTGCTCGACGACGCCGATATCGCCGTTCTCAAGAGCGAGCTCGAAACGTACCGCGTGTGGGCGTGGCGCCACTCCCACTGCATGTTGAATCTAGACTACACCTTCGTCGATGTGCGCGAGCCGCGCAATGCCGGCGACCTGGGCGACATCACGCCCGTCGTGCTCGCGGACCTCGAGCGCGGCGTTGTGGCGCAGGGCATGGACCTCGATCGATTCTGGAACGTCATCGTCGCCGGCGTGCACGGCTGGTACGCGAACTACCTCGCCGGCACCGTCGCGGGCTCGACGCACGAGCTCGGTTCCTGCTACACGGGTTTCGGCCGCGGGACCGGGCCCGGCTGGTGGTGGTTTCCCGCGCACGAGCACGGCCACCTGGTGCACTCGATGGTCATGTGCAGCACCGCCGGGCACTTCGCCTTTCCCGATGCGCCCTGGACCCTGCCCGGGAAGTTCGGGGAGGACTTCAGCTTCATGGCCTACAACTACCGCCAGTTTCCGCGCCGGGGGTGGCTGCTCCTCAAGCGCTCGACGATTGTTCAAAGCGCCGATGCCGGCGGCAACGGCGTTCCGGACGACGATGCGCGCGTGCCGCTCGACGAGAAGCGCTTCGGCTGGAACCCGGCCATGGGCGGGGACTGCCTCGCGCGGCTCATGGCCGGCGTGCGCATGCCGGGGTACCCCGGCGACAGCGACACGGACTTCGAGGGCAGGACCCATCGATTGAATCCGGGCGAGCTGTACTGGATCGATCGCGCGGTGCCGCGCGCGACGCCGCGGCTCGACGGCCTCGCGCGTCCCGAAGAGTGGAAGGAGCTCTATTCGATCCCGAACCTCGCGACGCCGAAGGACGCGCGCGGCGTCAAGGCCAAGCTCTTCGCGGCATGGGATGAGGGACGTTACTACTTTGCCGTCCGCAGCGACCGCAAGGTGAGCGCGTCCTTCGACCTGGACGGCGCGAACGACGGCTGGTTTCACGGCCGTGACAACCTCAGGTTCTCGGTCAGGCCGGAAGGGGACGGAGCGACCGCCGACGGCGCGATCTGGGATTTCCTGGACGACACGCTTCACGACCACGGCGGCCAGCACTGGTATCGCGAGGCCTACCGCCCGGGTGACATCCAGGCCGCGTGCGGCGGGGACGGCGACTGGTGGGCGCTCGAGTGCGCGGTGCCGGCGCGGCCCGCCGTCGGCATCGCGCCCGGGGCGGGAGCGCGCTTCGCGCTGCGCGCGACCCTCTCGTGCGACCCGCCCGACCCGGTTCCCGCCGTGGGCTTCTTCGACGGCGAGGATTTCGTGTACGACCTGGAGTGCATTGCGTCCCCGCCATGAACGCGGGCGCGAACGACGCCGCGCGCCGGCGGCGGGAGCGCCTGTGCTTCTTCACAAGCCCGCGCCGCAGCATTCGGGCCGGCGCGCGGCGTTCGTCCGCACCGCCCGGTGGATCGGGTCCATGTCCTGCCCGGAGCATTTGTTCACGACGCCGCAAAGCCACGCGCCGCCGGGTGACTACGTAACCGGCTGGACGCAACCCTTGCGCGGGCCCTTAGTACCCTGTTCCGCAATTACGGTGACGCACCGAGAGCCCCGCTCGGGCGTTCTGGCAAGGCGCGCGACTGAGGCGATCTGTGGAGCCGATC
>JBFZCA010000046.1:0-8818 GCA_041308205.1 Planctomycetota bacterium
GTGACTGTCCCCGGATCTTCGATCTCGTCGCGTCGAGCTCGAGCTTTCAGTGGTTTCGCGACAAGCGCACGGCGCTCGCGAACGCGTGCGCGCAGCTTGCGCCGGGCGGCGTCTTCGCCATGGCCGCACCCGTCGAGGGCACGCTGGGCGAGCTTGCCGCGAGCTTCAGCGCCGCAACCGGCGCGCCGTGGCCCCACCTCGCCTTCGGCGATGCGGAGGAGTATGCGGAGATGTGCCGCGCCGCGGGTCTCTCTCGCGCGCGCTTCTCCGTCGAGGACGTGCGCGCCGCCTTCCCCGACCCCTCCGCCGTGCTCAGGGGGCTCCGGGATCTCGGCGCGAGCTTCACGGGACACGCCGGCTTTGCGCCGCTCGGCCTGGCCGCCACCCGCCGTCTGCTCGCGCACTACCGCGCGCGCTTCGCCGCGGACTGCGGGGCCGTGACGGCAAGCTATCGCGTCCTGTACCTGCTTGCCGAGGCCGAGTGATGCGCGGCCTCTTCATCACGGGCACCGACACCGGCGTGGGAAAGACGGTGGTCGCGGCGGGGCTCCTGCGGCGCCTGCGCCGCGCGGGCGTCGATGCCGTGCCCATGAAGCCCGTCCAGACGGGCGCCGCTCGCGCGGACGGACGCCTCGTCGCCGGCGACCTCGAGCGCTGCCTCGAGGCGGCGGGCATGACGCCGGCCGCCAAGGAGCGGCCCGCCATGTGCCCCTTCCTCTACGAGCCGGCGTGCTCACCCCATCTCGCGGGGCGTCTCGCGGGATCGTATCCCGCGATTGCGGCGATCGAGGAGGCCGCCGCCTTCCTCGCCGCGCGTCACGCCGCGGTGCTCGTCGAGGGCGCGGGCGGAGTCCTCGCCCCGCTCAACGAGAAGGAGACGATGCTCGACCTCATGCAGGCGCTCGCGCTTCCCGTGCTCCTCGTCGCGCGCGGGACGCTCGGCACGATCAACCACACGCTGCTTTCGCTGCGCGCGCTCCGCGGCGCGGGCCTGACGGTCGCCGGCGTCGCCGTCAACGACTGCGACGCGGCGCCGCGCGATGTCGTCTGGGAGGACAATCCGCGGGCCATCGCGCAGTTCGGCGCCGTGCCGATCCTCGGGGAGATCCCCCACCTCGGCGATGCCGCGGCGCAGGATGCATGGGAACGCTTCGACCGCGCGTTCACGGGCTTCGACGCGCTCAGGGAGAACCTCGCGCCATGAACGACGATCGCGCGCTGCGCGCGGCCGACCTCGCGCACCTCTGGCATCCCTTCACGCGCGCCAGCGCGCTTGCGGGCGCCGAGTTCCCGATCATCGAGCGCGCGGAGGGCGTGTATCTCCACGACGTGCGGGGGCGGGCGTACCTCGACGGCATAAGCTCGTGGTGGTGCGTCAACCTCGGCCACAGGCCGCCGCGCATCACGGCCGCGATCCGGGCGCAGCTCGACGTCCTCGACCAGAGCATCCTCGGCGGCATGAGCCACGTCAACGCGATCAAGCTCGCCGAGCGCCTTTCGGGACTCGCGCCCGCAGGGCTCGCGCGCGCGCTCTTCGCGTCCGACGGCGCCTCGGCCGTCGAGGCCGCGCTCAAGATCGCGCTCCAGTTCCGGGCTCAATCCGGCGCGCCCGAGCGCACGCGCTTCGTGGCGCTCCAGGACGCGTACCACGGCGATACGCTGGGCGCCCTCGGCGTGGGCTTCGTCGAGCGTTTCCACCGGAGCTTCGCGGCGGCCGTCACGCCCGCGCTCAAGGCCGCCTCGCCGCACTGCTTCCACTGCCCCTGCGGCACGCGGCCCGGGGTGTGCCGCACGGAGTGCTTCGCGTCGATGGAGAAGGTCGTCGCCGAGCACCATGCGTCGATCGCGGCCGTCATCATCGAGCCCATGTGCCAGGGCGCGGCCGGCATGCGCATCTACCCCGCCGAGTACCTGCGAAAGCTCAGGCGCCTGTGCGACGAGCGCGGCCTTCTCCTCATCGCCGACGAGATCGCCGTCGGCTTCGGGAGAACCGGCCGGCTCTTTGCCTGCGAGCACGCGGGCATCGCGCCCGACATCATGTGCCTGGGAAAGGCGCTCACGGGCGGCGTGCTGCCCCTGAGCGCGACGCTCGTCACGGAGGCGATCTACTCCGCGTTCGGCGACGACGGCGACCGGGACGGCACCTTCTACCACGGGCACACGACCTGCGGGAGTCCCATCGGCGCCGCGGCGGCGCTGGCCGTGTGCGATGCGTTCGCGGAGGACGAGGTGCTCGCCAAGGCCGCGCCCGTCATGGACGCACTCGCCCGGGGATTCGAGCGCCTGGCGCACCTCCCCGGCATCCATCGCACGGCGACCCTGGGAATGGCGAGCGCGCTCGAGATCGCCGACTCGGCGGGCGGCGCCGCGCGCGCGCAGGCCTGCGCGGCCGCGGCCCTCGACCGCGGCCTCTTCATCCGGCCGCTCGGCAACGTCCTCTACCTCTGGCCGCCGCTCACGACGACGGAGGGCGAGCTCGCGCTCATGCTCGAGCGGCTGGAGGACGCGCTCCGCGCGTGAGCCCGTCCCCGCCTACAACGACCAGCCCTTCCGGTACGGCGGATTGATGAACTGCTCCGCCTCGGGGACGTTCAGGGCCTTCAGGTTGACGCCGTCCCACACGATCTTCTTGCCGGTCCTGAGCGCCACGTTGCCGAGGAGGATGACCTCGGTCAGGTGGCCGCCGACATCGAAGTTCGAGCTCGCGGCGCGGCCGCCCTTGCAGGCATCGACCCAGTCGCGCATCCAGCCGTTCGAGCGCGGCAGCGTCGGGGCCGGCTGCGTGTACGCCTCCATGCGCGAGCGCGGCAGGAGGCGCGGGCCGTTGCTCCAGCCGCCGCAGAGGATCGTGCCCTTGTCGCCGATGAGGATGATGCCGTTGCCATCGAGCCGCTCGGAGGGATCCATCTCCTCGGGACGCGGCGGCCTGAGCCCGCCGTCGAACCACGTGAGCCGGACGGGCGGCATGTCGCCGCGCGCCGGGAACTCGTACCTGATTATGTTGCCGTTCGGCGTCGTCTCGTTGTTGAGGTTCGTCGAGCAGGACTCGATGGTCGCGGGGTGCCCGAGCTTCAAGGCCCAGAACGCCGGGTCCATGTTGTGGCAGCCCATGTCGCCGATGGCGCCCGTGCCGAAATCCCACCAGCCGCGCCAGTTGTACGGCGCGTAGGCCGGGTGATAGGGCCGTTCCTTGGCCGGGCCGATCCAGAGATCCCACACGAGGCCCTTGGGAACGGGAGGCGTGTCCTGCGGCCTGCCCGCAAGCGTCGTCCAGTACCCCGTGTCGCTCCAGGAATACACTTCCCTGACGGCGCCGATCGCGCCGTCCCAGATCCACTCGCAGATCTGGCGAATCCCATCGCCCGAATGGCCCTGGTTGCCCATCTGCGTCGCCACCTTCATCGCGCGGGCGGTCTCGGCCAGCGTGCGCGCCTCGAAGACCGAGTGCGTGAGCGGCTTCTCGCAGTAGACGTGCTTCTTGAGCTGCATCGCCGCCATGCACGCGACCGCGTGGACGTGGTCGGGCGTCGCGACGAGGACCGCATCGATCTCCTTCTCGCGCTCGAGCAACGTGCGGTAGTCGACGTAGTCACGGCAGCCCGCGTACTTGTCGCCGAGCGTGCGGCCGTAGTGGTCCTTGATCAGCGTGAGGACGGGCAGCCGTCCGGATGTCCCGCCGTAGTAGAACGACCTGTAGTCGCTCTCCTCGTTCGGGTCGGCGATGGCGACGATCTGCACATCGGAGAAGCGGAAGAGCTCCTCCATGAGGTTCTTGCCGCGGCCGCCCGTGCCGATGATCGCGACGTTCAAGGCGTCGCTCGGAGCCGCCGCGCCGGCCGCGCCGAGCGCGTGCCGCGGAATGATCGTCCAGGCGGCGGCCGCGGCCGCCCCGCCCATGAAACCTCGTCGCGAAATGCTCATGATCCTCCTTCACGCGCGCACGGCGCGTATCGCACGTTGCAGGACTCGAACCCCATGATTGTAGCCGAACGGGGTGCTGCGTTCAAAGACGTTGCTCAGCGTGCGTCCGGCGCCGCGCCGCCGCCCGCGCACATCTTCGCGAGGCGCGTCGCGAGCGCGAGGAGAAGCCCCCGGTCCTTGAGCACCTTGGCCCAGCGCGGCGGGATCTTCTTGTAGCCGTGGCACGCGCCCGCAAGCGCGCCCGCGACGGCGCCGATCGTGTCGGTGTCGCCGCCCTTGTTGATCACCCCGATGAGCGTCTCCTCGAACGACGTGCCCTTCGTGAAATGCCAGAAGGCGCAGCTCAGCGTGTCGACGACGAAGCCCGAGGGGTTGAGGTCCTTCTCCCGGACGAAGGCCGTGTCCGGAACCGGGTTGTAGAGGCCGAGGTCGTTGTCGGCGATGCGCTCGTCGGCCCACGCGAACGCATCCTGCGGCTTCTCGCCGCGCAGGAGCGCGCTCAGGACGAGGTTGAGGAGCGCCGAGCCGCTCGCCGCGCGCACGTCCCAGTGGGTGATCCTCGCGTCCTCCGCGCTCGCCGTGATGAGCCGCGCCGCATCGTGCGCATAGCGTGCGGCGAGCGGGGCGCAGCGCATCACCGTGCCGTTGCCGGCGCTCACGCCGCCGTTCTCATCGTGCGCCTTGCGGCTGATCTCGCCGAGCGGAACCCCGTCATCGAGCATCCCGAGCGCCGCGCGGGTCGTGTTGCCGATGTCGGGCGGCTTGGTGCGGTACCACGCAAGATACCGCGCGGCCGCGTCCTCGCGGCTGAACGCCGCCTTCTGGACGACGCTCTCGAGGAGACAGCGCATCATCGCCGTGTCGTCGGTCCATTCGCCGGGCCTGAGCGACAGCCACCCGCCGCCGATCATCTCGGTCACGTGGCCGTGCTTGATCTGCACCTGCCTCTCGGACATGAACTCGAGCGGCGCGCCGAGCGCGTCGCCCACCGCAAGCCCCATGAGCATGCCGATGATCCGGTCTTCCATGCCTGTGTCTCCGACCTGCATCGTACGACGATTCCCCGGTTCACTCCAGAGGGTGGCATCCCTGTATCTCGACCCCGGCCTCGCGCGCCGTGGCGAGCGCGATATCCACGTCGCTCTGGTGGACGCGCACGCACACCCCGCAGTCCGAGCTCAGATGCCGCGGCACCGGGATGAGCTTGCAGGGCACGTTCTCGCGGCCGAGCAGCCGCTCGATCTTCAGCGCGTGATAGGTGCTGTAGACCAGGATGACGGCGTGCTCGCTCGCGTTCATCGCGCCTCCCCGGCGATCGCCGCGACCGCGGCCGCGGCGGCCGCCGCGTCGTTCGCGCCGCTCATCGGGCCGAGCCCGAACCTGACCGCGCCGCGCGGGAACGTGCCGAGCGTCTTGTGGGCCGCGGGCGCGCAGTGCAGGCCCCCGCGGCTCATGATCCCGAAATCCTCGTCGAGCCTGCTCACGACATCGGAGGAATCCACGCCGTCGACGTTGAACGCGACGACCGCGACGCGGCGCCGCCCATCGCGGCTGCCGTAGACGGTGACGCCGTCGATCGCGGCGAGCGCATCGAGAAGCTGCGATGTCAGCGCGATCTCCCGGGCGCGGATCCGCGCGATCCCCTGCGCCAGAACCCACGCCGCTCCGGCCGCCAGGCCCGCCAGCCCCACCGTATTCGGCGTCCCGCTCTCGTAGGCGTCGGGGAGAAACAGCGGCTGCTCCTCGCGCTCCGACTGGCTGCCCGTGCCGCCGCGATTGAGCGGCGCGAGGGCGCGCGTATCGACGCGCTCGCCGATGATGAGGCCGCCCGTGCCCATGGGCCCGCACAGGGACTTGTGGCCGGTGAAGGCAAGCAGATCGATCGCGTCCTTCTGCATGTCGATCGGGCAGGCGCCCATCGTTTGCGCCGCATCGACAAGCAGCAGAATCCCGTACCGCCGCGCGAGCGCGCCGAGCTCGGCGACCGGCAGCAGGGCGCCGATGACATTCGAAGCGTGCGTCACGGCAATCAGCTTCGTCTCGGGCCTGAGCGCCGCCTCGACATCCGCGGGATCGAGCGCGCCCTGGGGCGAGCACGTGACCACGGTCAGGTCCGCGCCGCGCTCGACAAGCGCCCTCAACGGCCGCATGACGGAGTTGTGCTCCATGCTGCTCGTCACGACGTGGTCGCCGGGCCGGATCAGGCCGGAGAACGCGAGGTTCAGGGCCTCGGTCGCATTCGGGCCGAAGACGACGCGCAACGGATCCGGGGCGTTGCACAGCTCCGCGACCGCCTCGCGCGCCGCGTACACGACGCGCGCCGCCTCGACCGACAGGCGGTGGCCCGAACGGCCGGGATTGGCGCCGATCTCCTCCATGAATCGCTGCATGGCCTGCGCCACCTCGGGCGGCTTGGGCCACGACGTCGCGGCATTGTCGAGGTAGATGACCTTCTCCACGTCACTCGGCTTTCATGAGCGTGAGCGCGAAACAGTCTCCGCGCTCCTCGATCCGCACGCCGAGGCCGAGCCTCTCGGCCAGCCGGCGCACGTTCTCGCGCGATGTCACGGTGTCGACCAAGATCTCGACGGGGAACGTCCCCGCGCCGATCGCCTGCTTGGCGAGGATCACCGGCTGGGGGCACGAAAGGCCGCGCGCATCGACCTGATTCGCCATGCAAGGCCCTCCCTTACTTCTCGCGCATGCAGGCGCCGACGAGGACGCAGGCGACAAGCCCCAGCACGACCGCGACCTGGCCGGGCGCGGCAAGGCCGCCCGCCCGATGCGCGCCGTCGACGACCGCGCCGGCGTTCCCGGCAAGCGCGAAGTTGTGCGAGAACGCGGCGCCCGTCACCATCCCGAGCACGAACACGCCCGCATCGCCGTCGCCCTCGCCGGAAAGAAAGAGCTGCCGTCCCGGACAGCCGCCGCCGAGCGCGAACGCAAGCCCCGCGAGCGCCATCCCGAGGAAGTTCCAGAGGTGGCTCGTGTGCGAAATCGGCTGGCCGGAGAAGCCGAAGTCGGTCTTCCCGAGAACGAGGTTCGCAACGAACGCCGCCGCCAAGAGCGCGAGGACGCCGCGCAGGAGGTGCGTGTCGCGCATGAGGAAGACATCGCGGATGGCGCCCATGGTGCAGAAGCGCGTGCGCTGGGCGAGGAATCCGACGAGGAGCCCGACGCCGATCGAGACGAGCAGCGGGGCGTGCATCGAGCCCGGTCCCTTCTCGCTGAAGAAGATCGGCCCCCCGTCGCCGAAGCGCGGGCGAAGCACGAGGAGGAGCAGCAGCCCGACCATCGCCAGCGGCATGACAAGGCCGCCGGATGCCGGCATTCGCTGCGCGCGGCCGAGCGAGTACCCGCGCGCGAGAAAGAAGACGCCGCCTGCGATGCCGAGCGCCAGGCCCGCGATGCCCGTGAGCGCGTTGAAGTCGCCGCCCGCGAGCCTGAACATCGCCCGCCAGGGGCAGCCCAGGAAGGCGAGCGCGCCGATCATGGCAAAGGCGCCGAGGACGAACCGGACGAGCGGCGCCGAGCCGCCGCGCGGCCGGAACTCTCGGAAGAGAAGCGCCGCCAGGAGGGCGCCGAGAACGAAACCGATGATCTCGGGCCGGATGTACTGCACCGCCGAGGCCCTGTGCAGGCCGAGCGCGCCGGCGATGTCGCGCTGGAAACAGGCCGCGCAGATGCCCATGTTGGGCGGGTTGCCGAGCTGCTGGAGCGCGACCCCGCCGATGCCGATCAGCGCGCCCGCAATGATGATGCCCGGGCTCGACGCGAAGAACCGCGTGATCCTCTCAAGCATGCTCTCGATCTCCGTGCGCGTGAAACGGCGAATGGCTGACGCAATACTACCTTTCGCCGGGGGGCGCGGCAACCGCCGCCTTCTTCGCCGCGAGGCACGGCGCGTACATGCAGAGATTCACGGCGGGGACCAGTTCCTCGTAGACCGCGGCGATCGCGTCGATCATGTCGCTGCCCGACGTGGCCTTGACCTCCGCCTCGGTCATCGGGAAGTAGAGCTGGAAGACGCCCCAGTCTTGCGGCGCGAGCGCATCGAGACGCCGCGCGAGCTTCTTGGGATCCCAGTTCTTGCGCGTGAAGCGCGTGAGCGACGGGTACAGGCCCGCGTCGATGCGGAACCCCTCGCGCAGGAGCCGCGCGCACGCGCGCGGGAAGTCCGGCTTCTTCAGGGCCGCGCGCAGGACGTGCCAGTCCCAGTCGCGCGCGACCTTGACCTGCCAGTCGTCGGGCGCGGGCGCGACCGGCGCGCGCTCGAGCTGCATGCCGGCCTGGAACACGCGCTCGTCGCGCTCGATCGACACGAAGTACTTGACCGAGCCGAAGTTGTAGCCCGAGCTCAGCGGCTTGGCCTTCCGGTTCGGCTCGGGCACCCAGCAGATCCACTGCCAGTAGGTGCCCCGCCCCCAGCGGTCGCAGATGAAGTTGATGCCGTGGCGTTCCCTGAGCCGCGCCTTGATGAGCTGCGTCACGCGCTCCTCGGGCTCGAGGTGCCCGACGCGGATCCCCTGCTCGAAATCGAGGTACTCGGTCTTGAACGCGGCGCGGCGCGCGTGCATCGCGCCCCCCAGCCTCCGAACATCCCTGCGCGGCGTGCCCATGGCGCTCCTTTCTCGATGCGATGCTTCACATCCAATTCCAGGCCTTGACCGGCGACGCCGCGCGCGCGGACATCACCCTCTCGATCTCCCCGACGACATCGGGGCGGCGGGACGCGACATCGGTCGTCTCGCCGATATCCGCCTCCAGGTCGTACAGCTCGATCGGCGCGCCGGTCGAGCGCTTCTCGTTGAAGCGCATGCCCTCGGCCGCCAGCCTGTCGATCGACGGGGTGCGGATCTTCGTCTGCCCGTAGCAGCCGAGCTCGCCCCGGCCGAGG
>JBFZCA010000047.1:0-3776 GCA_041308205.1 Planctomycetota bacterium
GGGCGCCGCGGCGCCCGCGAGCGTGTAGCCGACCCCGATCGCTTGTTCCTTGTCCTTCACGCGCACGGTCACGCGGTCGAGCGTGATCGCGGTCAGCGTGCAGACGCCGACGGTTTCTCCCTTTGCCGCGTGCCGCACGACCGTGGCGTCCGTATCCTCGAAGAACGCCAGAAGGCGGTCCCCGACCTTGCTCACGCCGAGCAACACCCATCGTTCGGGACGGTCGGGCGATTTCGTCTCGCCGCGCGGCGCATCGCCGGGGCCCCCCGATTCCTCCGCCGCCCCGCGTTCCGCGCTCCTCGAGAACGGCCGGCGCTGCGGGGAGAAGATGTTCCGTGCCACGATCTCGCGGTACCGCTCCCAGGTGCGCTCGGCGACCGGCACGCGCCCCATCTCGGCCTTCGCGGGCGCGGGACCGTCCGACGCGGCGAACGCGCCCGCCGAGAGCAGACATGCGACCGCCAGTCTCGGTGTCATCACGCGCCTCCCCGCGGCGATGCCGCATCCCGCGTCCCGTCGTTCGAGGTTTCCGCGGCGCGGAACAGCGTCGAGAAGGTGATATCGAGGCCGATCTGCCCGGCCGATGCGTCCTTGTCGGCGCGCAGCTCCGCGCGCGCGACGCGGAGCGGAATCTCCGCCGTCTCCATGCAGTACATGAAACGCACCAGGGACTCGTACCTGCCGCGCGCCGAGGCCTGGAACCTGACCTCGCGCAGCAGGCCCTTCGCGGCGGCCCGTTCGGGCTGGATCGAACCGATGGTGACGCCGGTATCCTGCGCCCACGACCTGACCGCGTTGAGCGCGCGGCGCTCGGCCTCCGAGGGGTCGTTCGTCAGGCTGTACGCACACCAGCGGCTCCAGCGCGTCGCGAGCGCGTCGCGCTGTCTGAGCAGCGTGTCGTTCGCAAGCACCGCCGTCTCCAGCTTGTCGCGCTCGGCCGCGAGCACCTCCGCCTTTTCGTCGAGCGGCGCGAGCACGTAGGAGTCCAGGAGGAACAGGCACGCGACGAGCGCCGCGCCGATCAAGAGCAGCCGCTCCCGTTTCGTTTTCACGGCTGCCTCCCGCGCATGCGAAAGCTGATGCTGAACGCCAGGTTGCGGTCCCGGGCCGCCGCCTTGGGATACGTGATGCCGCCGTGGAGCGTCACCTCGGAGAAGGCCGCCGAGGCCTGCAGGCGCTCGAAGACCGCGAGGACCGCGCCGTCATCGACCGCGCGTCCCGACACCACGCCGCGCAAGTCCTGCGACAACGAGATCTGGGTGGCCCAGATTTTCCCGTCCTCGGGGAACGCCCGCGAGAGCTCCAACAAACATTCCAGGTGCTCGGGGCGCGCATCGAACCAGCCATCGGCGAGCGCGACCTTCTCCCGCACGGCGCGCGCGTCCTGCACCTGGCCGGCCTGGGCCTCCAGCCGGTGCGTGAGGCTGCTGACGGCGCGGGCCGCAAGCTGCCAGTCGACGAGGCTCCATCCGACGAACAGCACGACCGCCGCCGCGACGACCGCCGCCGCGCGCAGACGCCGGTCGAACCGGCGCACCGCGACGGGCCGCAGGCGCGAGTTGAGAAAATCGATCTCGCGCAGCGTCGGATCCAGCGCGATGCGCGCGAGGGCCACCGCGCCGGCGTGGCGCAGGCACGCGGCGTCCGAGCCGTTCAGCTCGGCGAGCGTGCCGACCGACCCGACTCCGCACTCGTCCAAGGCAAGGGTCGTTGCCAGCGCGGCGATCGTCTCCGCGGGCAGGCCGAGGCCGTCCCACAGGACGAGTCTCGCGCCGGCGCCCTCGGCGCCGGCGCTCTCGCGCGTCATGAGCATGCGCCGGACCTCGCTCGAGAGCCGCTCGCTCCACGCGCTGCCGGCGGGACCCGCGTCTCCTCCCGGCGCGAGGTGGCGCAGGGCTTCGATGCGCCCGCCGGAAAGGACGACGGCATCGATCCTCCCCGGCCCGACGAGGAGATCGATGCGCGGCGCGCCGTCGCCGGCGGCCGCGGACGCCGTGCGCGCGAGCGCGGCCGCCGTCGGCGTGACGCACGTGACATGCAACCCCGCGGCCCGCGCGATGGCGACCGCCCGGTCGATCCTCTCCCGGGGCGCGGCGCACAGGAGCACCGTGCAGCGCCGCGACGCATCGCCGAGGCACGTGTAATCGACGGCCAGCTCTCCGGCCCCGTGAGCGAACGCGCGCTCGGCTTGAATGCGCAGCATCCCCGTACGCGACGCAGCATCAGCAGGCGGCAGCGCGACCTGTTTGGTCACGAGCCACTGGGCAGGGATGCCGATCGCTGCGCCGCGTGCGGAGATGCGATGTGTGCGCAGGAACTGTGCCAGCGCGCGGCCCACGGACGCCGGGTCCGCCGCTTCCCGCCCTGCCGGGAAGCCGAACTCGGCCGTTCGCGAGAGTATCGTGCGCGCGCCTGAAACGACGACCTCGGCCAGGAGGATTCCCCCGTCATCGAAGGCCAGGCCGAGTGCTCGCTGCGTGCGCAGGCGCATCAGAACACCCCCCGCTGCGTCGTCCGGGGAAGCTCGGAAAGGAGCGCGCCCGACCGCAGCGATGCGAGGATGCTCGCATCGAGCGGCCACCCCAGGTGCGTCAGACGCTGCCAGAGAACGAGGCGCGGCGAGTCGCCCGATCCGTCGTACACCATGCGGTAGCGTTCGAACGCGCGGCCGTCGCCGCTCACCGCCACGATGTCGGCGCTGCGCTGGGTCGACAGCGTGGTTATGGAACCGCCGATCGCGATGGCTTTCTCCTGCGAGAGCGCCTCGGAAACCCACCCGATGCCCGCGAGCGGACCGCTGCTCGCGGTCGAATCCTGCGCGCTCGAGTCCGACGCCGCTCCCGCGGAAGCGTCCGCGCCGGATGAACCGGCCGCGTTCCTGCGATAGGCGATCAGCGCCTCCGCATCGGATTCGGAGAGCCCGGGAAGCGTCATGAGCACTTCCCTGGGGGCGCTGTTGACGTTGATGAGGCTCGCGGATTGGCCTTCACCGGACGAGGTCGTGAAACGCGCGGCAACCGCGTTGAACTCCTCGACCGTCATGCCCGTCTTGAAGAGCATGTCGATCAGGTTCGTGTACGGCCCCGATGACAGGATGCTCTGCAGAATCGGATCGACGCGGCTCTCCGCGATGCTCCCGGCCGAGGCGGCGTCCTGGAGCACCTTCTTGATCTCGTCCTCGCCGCCGCTTTCCCCGCCGCTGCTTCCCCCGCCGCCGGGGGCGCCGCCGCTCGGAGCGCCGCCGCTCGGAGCGCCCCCGCCCGGAGCGCCGCCGCTCTGGTTCACGCTGACGAGTCCCTCGGCCGGTTTCTGGCTGTAGATGGTCACGAAGGCGATGAGACCGCGATCGAGCGTGCCGTCGGCATTGTCGGGCGGATCGGTCGCCGAGGCATCGTTCTCGTTCGGGTCGAGCAGGCCGTTGCGGTTCCAGTCCTCGCCGTACAGGATCTCGGGTGTCACGCCGCGCACGAGGAGCAGCTCCTCGACCGACTCGAAGGGGGCGTTCTTCGCATAGTAGGGCGGACTGCGAAGCAGGTAGTACTCGTTCTCCGCGCCGTTGGCGGCCGGCGTCGAATCCTCGTCGCGCCAGTCGATGATCGCGGCCGCAAGCGCCGTGTCGACGCCGGGGAGCATGAGGAGCATCTCCTCGGTCGCGGTGTTCATGTCGAGCTTCGACGACTCATCGCCGATGCCGAAGGCGGCATTCTGGTCGTCCTCGAAGTCGGGGTCGAGCAGCCAGAAGGCGCCATCGCCGACCTCGACGACATCCGCGGGCA
>JBFZCA010000048.1:0-3515 GCA_041308205.1 Planctomycetota bacterium
CCCCCGGATGCAACGCGCGGGCTCGCCGCGACCGCACGCGTGTTCGGCGTCGCGCCCGACGGCTGCGCGGCGACTCCGCGCAGCGAACCTCGGCTGGCCGCGGCGCACCAGCGTCTCTTTCTGGACCTGTGGCGCGAGAAGCTCGTGTACCGGCGCCTCCACATGAACGAGCAGGTCTGCAGCGGCTGCGAGCGCCCGCTCGCGCTCCTCACGCCGGCGGAGAACCGCTGCGTGCACTGCGGCAGAGACATCAAGTGGTCGCACACGGGGCCCTGGCTCTTCCGCATCGCCAGGCTCGCCGACGATGTGCTCAGGGCGGGCAAAGCCGCCCGCTGGCCGGCGTCCCTGCGCCACGAACAGCAGAAGCTCGTCGGCCGAATGCCGGGCATCGAGATCACGTGCAAGCTCGGCAACCGCTTCCAGGGCGCGTTCGAGGACATCGCCGTCTTCGTCGAACGGCCCGAGTACGTCCTCGCCATGGAATTCCTCAGCGTGCGGGCCGACCACCCCGTGCTCGAGGCGATGGTCGACGGTTTCTTCCGCGCCGAGCACCACGACTACTGCGCGAAGATCGCCGCCACGCCCCTGCGCATGCGCAACGATCCGCGCCTGGGCGCGGTCCTCACCGGCATCCACGTGATCAACCCGGTCACGCTCGAGTACCTGCCGGTGCTCGCGGCCGCGCACATTCCGCCCGGCCACGATGCGCTGCTGGGGGTTCCCGCGTACGTCCCGTTCGACCGTCAGATCGCCCGCGTGCACCGTCTGCGCGCCCGCGCGCCGTTCGGACCGGCGACCGCGGAAGGGCCGAAGCCCGATGCGCTGTGCCAGGCGTTCGGCCCGTACCAGGGGCTGGCCGTGCGCGCGATCCGCGATACGATCGCCGAACAGCTCGTCGAGCGCGGTTTCGCCCGCCGCATGATCAGACACCACGCCCGAAGCGCCGTCTGCACGACCAAGACGCAGGGCGGCGTGCCCGTTCCCGTCGCAAATTGCGCGGCGTGCGGCGAACAGCTCGCCGCCGAAGCTCCGCCGGCGCCCGCGTTGCCGGATGCCGCCGCTGCACCCGCGCCGCCGAACGAGACTCCGCGGGCAGGCGCGTGCCCCGTGTGCGGCGCGGCGCCGGAGGACAGCGCCTACCGCATCGACTGGCGCACCGATCTCCTGGATCCGCTCATCCTCGCCCTCGCGCGCCCGGAGCGCGGAGAGGGACCGCTCGCCATTCACGCGTTCCTGCCGCCGCGCGAGCAGGCGTACCGTTTTCTCACGGCCAGAGCCGTGGCGCACTTCATGGCGCACGGCCGCCCCTGCATCGGCGAGGACCCGTTCCACGCGGCGGATGCCATCGGCCGCACGACGGCGGCGCGCGATCTGGAGGCGCTCGCCGCGGAGTGGGGAGTCGATGCCGCGCGCGTCGCGTTGCTCACGGCCGGCGCGCCGGGGAAACCACTCGCCGTGAACGAAACCGCGCTCAAAGGCGCCCGGCGATCCCTCGCGCGCGTGTTCCGCGCGTTCGAGCATTCGTTCGCCGCCGATGCGGCGCATTCCGAAGCGCTCGGCGCCGCATGCACCGCCATGGCGTTGCGCGTGACGCACGGGCTCAAGGAAGGACGGTGCCATTCCGCCTGGACGGCGCTCATGCGCTTTGCGCGCGACCTCCGCCGCGCCGGCGAGAAGATCGATGGCAGCGTGTGGCGCGCCGTGGCCCAGTGCCTGTTCCCCTTCGCGCCCCATCACGCGGCGGAGCTCTTCCAGCGCGCCGGGGGCGCGGGCCTGCCGTCCGGCTGGCCCCAGGCGCCCGAACACCTTCCGCCGCCGGCGCAGGCCGACGTGGCCGTCTTCATCGACGGGAGATTCTGCGACCGATTCACCTGCCCCGCCGGAACGCCCAAGACCGACATGGGACGTTGCGCGCTGGGGACCAAGAAAGTCAAGGAGATTCTCGGCCGCCGCCGCGTGAAGCTCATCTTCGCGGTGGAAGACTACCTGGTGAACATCGTGCCGTGCGCGGGAGAGCCGCCGCAGGAGGAAAGCGCCGAGAAGGCGGCCCCGGCAACGCCGCCTCCCGCGCCGATCACGCCTCCCGCGCCGATCACGCCCCCCGCGCTGATCACGCCCCCCGCGCCGATCACGCCCCCCGCGCTGATCACGCCCCCCGCGCTGATCACGCCCCCGGCGACGCCGCCTGAGGGCGCCGGGCGCTGAATCCGCGGTCCCCGCCGATCCGGGCCTGCCTTTTGACGCGTCCCGGCAGCCATCGTATACTTCCTCGGAACATGAGGAAAAAGGCGCCGTCCGCCGGCGCGCGCGAAGGGGAATCACGATAGCGTCGCGTACCGCGCGGACCGTCACAGGTTGCATCGAGAAACGAATGGCCAGGGTGCGTTTTTTTGCCTACGCGTTTTTTGTGCTCTTCGGGCTCTACGTGCTGATCGAGGTCAATCACCTGCGCACGGAGTCGCTCGCCCACCGCCGCCAGGTCAACGCGTTCGCCAGCTCTCAGACGGGCATGCTCCAGGAGATCTCGGCCGGCCAGGAGCGCCTGTCGCAGACCTTGCGCGCGAATGTGCACGACTGGCGCACGGCGGTGGCGGGCGTGCGCCTGGAGACCGAGAGCGCGCTCGCGCGCGCCGGCGATCTGAAGGGCGACATACGGGCGCTCGTGCGCGATACGGTCACCGAGATCGTGCACCGCGAGCTCGACCCCCGCACCAAAGCCATCGCGGACGCGATCGACCGCTCCTCGACGTACACCGAGCGCCTGGCCAAGCTCGAGCCGCAGATTCTCGCCTCCTGCCGCCCCGACGCCGGCCGCGCGCATCTCAGGGAGGCGATGATCTATCCGACCGTGCAGCTCCGCGGCAAGGGCACGGTCGGCAGCGGCGTGATCGTGTGGAGCGGGGTCATCGGGCAGGAGGATGCGCGGCCCATCTACGGGACCTACGTGCTGACGGCGTACCACGTGGTCACGGAGGTCGCCTGCGCCGATCGCCGCGACGTGATCGAGGATGTCCGCCTCATGGGCTCGGACGACCGCCTTGCGGACGCCAAGCACCAGGCCCACGTCGTGACGTTCGATCGGCGGCGCGACCTCGCGCTGCTCGCGCTCGCCATCGACGAGCCCGCGCGGCACGTCGCGGTCTTCGCCGCGCCCGCGGAGGTCGCCCGCATCCAGATCTTCGATCCGGCCTACGCCGTGGGCTGCCCGCTCGGCAACATGCCGCTTCCCACCGCCGGCGAGATCAGCACCAAGCACAAGGTGGTCGACGATCAGGTGCTCTGGATGCTCAATGCGCCCACGTTCTTCGGCAACTCGGGCGGCGGCATCTTCCGCGCCCAGGACGGCAGGCTCATCGGCATATCCAGCATGGTCTACACCTACGGGCGCGCCAACCCGGTCGTGGTGCCGCACCTCGGGCTCTTCGTCCCCGTGACGACAGTCTGCGACTGGTTGAACCAGGAGGGGTACGGATTCGTGTACGACGCCCGCAAGAAGCCGCCCGCGGAGCTCGTCG
>JBFZCA010000049.1:0-2542 GCA_041308205.1 Planctomycetota bacterium
CAGCACGCGCCGCGGCACGACCGTCAGGCCCGCCGCCGCCCCCGCCATGAAGCCGCGCCGGCCCAGGCGGCATCGCGCTCCGTCGCCGACCTTCGTTCGGAACACTGCCATCACTCCTTCAGCGCGTTCTCGCGTCCCATGCCCGCGGCCGCGCGATCGCAGAACACCTGCAGCGCGGGGTGCAGGCGCAGGAGCGATGCGGGGCACTGCGTCGTCACCGCGCCCAGGAACGCGCGGCGCAGTTGCGCCGCCTTCTCCGCGCCGCTCGCGAGCAGCACGACCTCCCGCGCCTGCAGAATGTCGGCCATGCCCAAGGTCAGGCCGTACTGCACGGCGCCCCGGCTCTCGCGCAGCATCGAATGCCCGAGCGACGCCGGGGAGAGCTCGGTCACGTGGGCTCCCGTCTCGAGCCCATCGCCGGGCTCGTTCAGGCCCAGGTGCCCGTTGCGGCCGATGCCCAGGATGCACACGTCGATCGGCCCCTGCGCCTTGAGCCAGGCCGCAACGCGCCGGCATTCACTCGCGGGGTCCTTCGCGCGGCTGTCCCAGGAGAGGAAACGGCGCGAGCCGACGCCGAGCGGCTTGATCAGCCGCGAGCGCAGATAGGCTCCGCTCGTCGCGCGATCTCCGCGCGCGAGCCCGCCCCACTCATAGATCTGTATGAAGCGCGCCCGCGCGAAGAGCGACGGCGCGGCGCGGTGCTTCTCGACGAGCAGCGCGTACAGCAGCTCGGGCGTCGCGCCCGCCGTCACGCACAAGAGCGCATCGGGCTTCTCCCTCACGCGCGCTATGATGTGGTCCGCCGCCGTGCGGCTCATCCCCTCGTAGCTCTCGCACACGTGCAGCACGCAGAGTTGCCGGCACTTCGCCGGGCGGGCGGGCGGGCGGCGCACGGACTTCCCGCGTCTCGTGTTCGCATTCATAACGCATCCCTCACAACGAGCGCTCTCATTGTAACTGCGGGACCCCGGCGCCGTCCACGGGAAACTCGCGCCGGCTCGCGCCCCTGCCGCGCACCCTGAGCCTCCGGCGCCCGCCGCCCCCTTGATCGGCCGGCGCGCGTTTCCTACGATGGCGGCTTCGACACACGCCGGTCGGAACGAATGTGCCGGCGTCGTCCGCACCGCTTCGCAGCGACTTTCGGAGAACTTCGCGCAATGATCACCAAGCAGAGTGCTGAATTGACCCTCAGGGATCTCCTGTCGCAGCTCAGTTTCGCGCAGGCATGCAAGCTCCTCGGCCACGACGGGCCGAGCCTGATCCGCAGGGGCGGCGCCATCGAGATCTCGATCCCGGATCAGGTCTCGCTGAACGACAAGGGCTTCTGCCTGCGCCTCCCCGATGCCGCCGTCATGATCGACCTCGATCCCGGCGCGCGCGACCGCCTCAGGTGGCGCTGCTCGGCGTGCGACGGCGCCTGCGAGCATACGGGCGCGGCTTTCTCCCTCATCCTGGAGGAGAAAACCGCCCTCGGGCTGGCCGCGGCGCCGATCGAGCGAACGCCGGTCGAGAGCCTCGATGAAGACGCGCTCGTCGCCGCCGCCATCGAGGAGCGCCGCGAGCGCGCGCGCGAGGAGCGAATGCACATCGTGAGCGCCGAGCCCGGCACTCTCTGGACGGACTACGCGGTGACGAGCACGGTGTCCGGGAAGACGTATCGAGTCGCCCTGCGCGGCTCGAACGCGGGCGATTCGTACTGCTCGTGCCCGGATTTCCGAACGAACACCCTCGGCACCTGCAAGCACATCCTCCGCGTGCTGGCGAAGCTCGCGCGCCGGTTCCCGGCGCCGGCGTGGAAGCGCCCCTACCGCCAGAAGCACATCGCGATCCACGTCCGGTACGGACGCGAGATAGAGCTCCGCGTGCTCGCGCCCGACAGGTTCGCCAACGGCGCCTCCGGCATCCTCCGCCCGGTTCTCGGCCGCCCCATAGACGACGTCCACGACCTCCTGCGACGAATCGGCGCGCTGGAGGCGCGGGGACACAACGTGACGGTGTACCCCGATGCGGAAGAGCTCATCCAGCAGCGTCTTTTCCAGAGCCGCATCGCAACGCTCGTCGCGGAAATCCGCGCGCAGCCCGCGCAACACCCCCTGCGGACGAGCCTTCTGACGACGGAGCTCCTGCCGTACCAGCTCGATGGGATCGCCTTCGCGGTCGGCGCGGGACGCGCGATTCTCGCCGACGACATGGGGCTTGGAAAAACGATCCAGGGGATCGGCGTCGCGGAGCTTCTGGCCAGAGAAAGCGGAATCCGCAAGGTCCTCGTCGTGTGCCCCGCCTCGCTGAAGGCGCAGTGGCGCGAGGAGATCCGGCGATTCTCGGGCCGCGACAGCCGGCTCGTCATCGGGCAGGCAAGGGAGCGCGCCCGGCAGTACGAGAACGGCTCCTTCTTCACGATCTGCAACTACGAGCAGGTCGTCCGCGACCTCATGGCCGTCGAGCGGGCGCGCTGGGATCTGATCATTCTCGACGAGGGCCAGCGGGTCAAGAACTGGGAGGCGAAGACGTCGCGCGTCATCAAGGGCCTGCGATCGCGTTT
>JBFZCA010000050.1:0-16338 GCA_041308205.1 Planctomycetota bacterium
CGCGCCGGCGTACGCGACGCGCAGGCTGCGCGGCGACTTCACGGCGACGTCATCGCCGCCGAACACGACCTCCGCGCCCGCCGCCGCCGCGCACGCGAGCAACGGCCAGTCCGCATCCGGAATGCTCTCCTCGGAGTAGATCGCGACCGGGAACGGCGCCACCTCGGCGATCTCCCGGTACAGCGCCAGCCCGGTGAGCGACCCCATCCCGCTGCCGGCGCCGGCCTCGGCGAGGTTGATGTGCATCGTCAGGTCCGCGGGCGCCACGTGAGGCGCGTAGTCGCGCAGGAGCGCCTGCACGCGCGCCCTGCCGCGCGGCCGCGCGGCGCCCGAATCCAGGAACTGGACGTCGAAGGGGACGGCGGCGCGCAAGGCGAGGATCGCATCGACATCGATGCCGAGAAGCTCCGCCTTCTCGGGCATGGCCCGGGCGTCCAGCAGCGCCACGCGCAGCGCCAGCGACCGCTCCTTCCCGAGCGCGGTCAGCGCGCCGAGAATCTCGCGATGGATCGCCGTCGTCAGCTCCTTCCGCCAGGCCTGAAAGCGCGCCAGATCCGCCGGCGACCGCGCCCAGTCGTGCGCGCCGCCGGCAAAGAGCTCGCGCGGGTCGAACCCGTGCTTCCGCAGGAAATCGTCGCAGGCGGCGGCGTTGAAGGGCGAGAGATTCTCGGGCCGCTCGGGGCCCTCGCCGCCGAAGTGCAGCCCCGCGAGCGTCACGCCGTCGAATGCGAAGCGCCGCAGGAGATCGCCGATCCAGGCCTGCACGGCCGCGAGGCAGCCGGGATCCTCCAGCGCCACGGCAATGCGCCAGTCGACGTTCACATCCTCGCCGCGCGGGTTCTTCTGGCGCCACGCGGGATGCTCGTCCCAGAACTTCTGGCTCACCAGCGGCAGGGCCAGCCAGGCGTGGACCAGCATGCCGTTCTGATGCGCGAGCTCGATCATGCGGTCGTACTCGTACGTCCACTCCGCATACTCGTGCCAGGCGCCCGCATGGATCACGCGCACGCCGTTCCGCGCCCAGTTCTTGACGAGGTCCTCGACCGCGACGTTCTCGCGCAGCCCGGGATCGAAGTAGATCTCCACGCTCTTGGCCCGCAGCGCCGGCGCTTGCATGCACTGATCCCGGAGGATGCTCAGCAGATACGGATACGGCGCCCACGCGCCTTCGCCCCACGGCGGCAGGGCGCTGTAGAAGACCATGCCGTCATCCCACGGGACCAGGATGAGGCACGGCGCCAGCGACGGCCGCGCGCGCATGAGGACCTCGTGCCGCTCGCCGCAGCGCACGTTCGGAATCGCCGCCGGGCGCGGCAACGGCAAGGAGAACATGTAGTTCAGATCTTCGATCGCGGCGGCCTCGACCGGCGCCTGGTCGAACGTCAAGCCGAGCTCGAGCGCGAGCGGAGACCGCCCCCACGTGATGAGCACGCCGCCCTTGGCCGCGAAGTTGAGGATCTGCGGCCTGAACTGGCTCGCCGCCGCCGCGTCCTCGCCGACGACCAGCAGGGTCACGGCCGGCGACAGCCCCGCGACGCCGGTCTCGGGATCCAGGCGCGTGCACGGCACGGCCACGCTCCGGAAGACGCCCGCGATCGCCTCGAATTCCCGGGCCGACGCCATGATGCCCACCGCCAGCGGGCGGGTGAAGAAGTCCTGCCGGCCCGACGCGCGCGTCTCCGCCGATGCCGCGGCGGCGGCCAGGAGATCGTCCGCCAGGCTCACCCTGATGCCCGGGACGGCCTCCTTCTCGGCCGGATAGTCGCGCCGGAGGCCGCTCCATACGGTCCGGCCGCGGCGGTCGAGCAGCATGGCGTGCGGGAGCTCCTTGCCGCTGCCGAGGGGCGCCGCGGTGCTCGCCAGGGAGAACCGGGGGCCCGCGACCGCAAGCGGCAGCGTCCGCACGTCGGGAAAGCAGTAGCCCTGCGCGAGCATCCCATCCGCGATCTCGCCGAGCGTGCCCAGCTCGCAGAAAAGATGGAAGAAGAACCCCGACACGACATCACGCACCGCGAGGTTGCGCGCGGCGGCGGCGAGCACCGGCTCGGCCGACTGGGCCTCGAGCGGCACGTAGCCGAGATTCTCCGGGATGATCAACTGTCCGAAGAGATCGCGCACGATCGTGTAGGGATAGAGCTGGTCGCTGCCGATCTTGTCCGCCGACTGCCGGCGTTCGCACGCCGTGCTGAACACCTCGCTCACCACGCGATAGTCGGCCAGCGACGCCGCGTAGTGCGGCGTCTCCCAGATCAGGGGATACACGCCGTTGCGGATGCACTCCTCGATGCCCCGCGCCAGGCGGGCGCGCACGCGCGCGTCGGTCCTGCCCTCGATGGGGCCGTCGCGCGTCGTGTCCCAGAACTCGTAATCGGCCGTGGTCTCGCCGACCCGCTGGTGCGTGACGCCGTGCAGGACCACGGTGGCGCCGCGCGCGACGGCATCCTTGATCGCCGCCACGAACTCGGGCCGCTCGTGCATCGCGACGAACGTGCCTTCCTCGGGAAACGTGTAGTACGGCACGAGGGCGATCAGGAAGGGTATGCGCCGGCTCTGGAGCATGCGCGCCGCGGCGGTGATGCTCTCGGGCGGCGTCAAGGGGTGCACATCCTCGATGCGCACGAGGCCGATCCGCTTCGGGACATGGTCCTCCCCGATGATGTCGTGCAGCAGGTCGGCGAGCGCGAGGTAGTTGCCGCCCTCGACCGCGAACGACAGGGGGTTGTCGGCGAAGTACCAGAACCGCCCCGAGCGCACGATGTAGGGCACGGAGGCATCGCTCGAGAGCGCCTCGGCGAGCACCTGCGTCTTGGCGGCATCGGCGACCTGGACGATGTTCAGGACGGGCTCGCCGCGCACGAGCTCCGTCTGCCGGTACCTGACGCGGGTGAAGGCCGCATCCTTGCGCGTCTCGACGTGAATGATCCCGTAGCGGGATGTCGCCGCGAGCAGCTTCTCGATGTTGTAGCCGAGCCACATGACCGTGCCGTCGCGGCCGGCGACGTCGCGCAGGAACGCCGGCGGCACCGCCGCGCGCGGCTCGACTCCTATGTAGAAGAGGGCATCGAAGCCCCGGCAGGCGCCCTCGGCGTACGCCGCGCTCGACACGATCTCGACGTCCGTCTCGAAGTGCCCGCACATCGTGGCGAGCTGGCGCACGTCGCTCAGGTTGTCGCTGTCGTGGACGATGAGAATCCGGGTCCGCGCCTTGATCGCGGCGAGGTCCTTGAACGCCGTCCAGCCGTTCTTCTTCTCGAGCAGCGCCGCGTCGTACACCTCGACGCCCTCGGCGCCGGCGCGGAGCGCCGCCGCGAGGCTCGCGCCGAGCTCGTCGGGCGTCACGACCACGCTGCCGAAGTCCGAGATCTCCAGGTGCGCGATGAGGCGCGCCCGGCCGGCCGTGCGCGCGTGAACCTGCGCGAAGGCGCCCTGCACCCAGTCCGGGCCGAACAGCGTCTCGTCGCCGAAGACGCCGGCCCACTCCTGCCACATGAGCTCGCAGGAGAAAACATCGGGCTTGTCCGATGCGGAGAGGACGGCATCCAGGTCCAGGCCCGTCCGGTCGCGCAGCACATCGAACGGCAGCACCGCGCCGTCCTGGCCGCTGGGAATGACCGCCGTCACGACCGTCGTCTTGCCGCGCGCGCGCGCGCAGGCGGCCGTCTCGCCGATGAGCGCCGTCAGGGGCAGCGCCCGGAAGCGGCTCCACGAGCCGGCCGCCTCCTTGCCGCCGTTGGCAAACCCGGTCGCGCACAGGCTGCAGTGGCACGCCTCGTCCTCGCGCCAGCTCACGCACGGCTCGGCGCAATCGATGCCATCGAGCGCCCCGTAGCGGTCGAGCAGGTCCTCGACGAACTTGAGCCACCACTGCCGGGCGCCGGGATGCCGCGCGCACAGCGGGAACGCCATGCTCTCGGCTCGATAGGGCTCGCCCCCCGCGCGCAGGGCCCGCCACTCCGGCTTCGCCTCCCACAGGCCGCGGTGGTTGAGCATCGGCAGCCACGCGAAGACCTTCATGCCGCGCGCGTGCGCCTCGTCGAGCACGTAGCCGAGGAGGTTCTGGCGGCCGTAGTCGGTCTCCGAATTGTAGGCGAGGCTCGTGCGGTAGCTCGCGCCGTACTGCGGATCGTAGACGCGGAAGAAGACCGTGTTGATGCCGGCGCGCTTCCAGGCGGGCACGAGCTCGCGCGCGAGCTCCCGCGCCGTCACGCCGCGATCGTAGAAGTAGGACGGATCGAACCTGAGCCCGACCATCCGGTTGACCTCGGGGAGGAACGAGGGACATTCCCCGGCGCCGTTCCGTCCGGGATAGAAGCGCCAGATGCCGAGGGCCGCAAGCACGATCACGAGTAGCAACAGTCCTTTGCGCCGCATCGCGCTCACTCCTTGCCGGCGGCCGCCGGCGCGAAATCCGCGGGTCGTTCCGCGGTCATGCCGAAGTGGTATCGAAGCGCCGCGACGATCCGCTCGGACGCGCGGCCGTCCCCGTACGGGTTGACCGCGCGCGCCATCGCGGCGTACGCGCGCCCGTCGCCCAGGAGCTTCACGGCCTCGTGCACGATGCGCGCGGTGTCGGTGCCGACGAGCCGGGCGACGCCCGCGTGGATGCCCTCGGGCCGTTCGGTCGTCTCGCGCAGCACGAGCACCGGCTTGCCGAGCGCCGGCGCCTCCTCCTGCACGCCGCCGGAGTCGGTGAGCACGAGGTGCGCCGCCTGCAGGTACCCCACGAAATCGAGGTAGTCGAGCGGCGCCAGGAGATGCACGCGCGGCACGTTGCCGAGGGCGGCGTGGACCGCGTCATGCACGCGGGGATTGGGGTGGACCGGCAGGACGATCTCGATATCCGGAATCATCTTCACGATCTGCGCGAGCGCGGCGAGCACCCGTCCGAGCGGCTCGCCGAAGCTCTCGCGGCGATGGACCGTGACCAGCACCACGCGGGCGCGCCCGTCGCGGATCGCGGCGCGCGGGCGGTCCTGCACGGCGAGGGCGGTCGCCTTGAGCGCATCGATCACCGTGTTGCCCGTGACGAAGATCCGCGCCGCCGGAACGCCGCTGCGAAGGAGATTGCCGGCCGCATCGCTCGTGGGCGCGAAGTGAAGGTCCGAGAGACAGCCCGCGAGGATTCGGTTCATCTCCTCGGGAAAGGGGTTGCGCACATCGCCGCTGCGCAGGCCGGCCTCGACATGCCCGACAGGGCAGCCGCGCCAGAACGCGGCGAGCGCGGTCGCGAAGACCGTGGTCGTGTCGCCCTCGACCAGCACCATGTCCGGCCGCGTCGCCGCGAGCTCGTCCTTCATGGCCATGACCGCGCGCGTGAAGATGCGCTCGAGCTCCTGGCCCGGCTCCATCAGGTCGAGGTCGGCGTCCGGGGCCGCGCCGAAGACCGCGAGCACCTGATCGAGCATCTGGCGGTGCTGGCCGGTCGCGACGACCCGGCACTCGAATTCGTCCGGCCTGGCCCTGAGCGCGCGAACGACCGGCAGCATCTTGATCGCTTCCGGCCGCGTGCCGAAGACGACGGATATCTTGCGTGGCGGCATGGACGTACGTTCCTTGCGAGACCTTCCGTGCGTGAGCCGATCGGCGATTCCCCGCGTGCCGGCGGCGGCGCGCAGGCGCGCCGGGACACGAGGAGAGCGCACAGGGCGCCCAACCCCTGCCGCGATTCCCATGAATGAATCGCGGGACACCAGATATAGAAGTGTACCACAGGCCGCGCCGCGCCTAAGCTCCGCGTGCCATGGACCGATAACCCACAATACTAGCAAGAAGTCATGGAACAACCTGTTTCCCGCCCGGCGGGGGCGGTCGGCCGCGAGAATCGACCCGCGGGGGCAACCGACTATGGGAGTTGACCAGGCGGCGCCAACGACGACCGCCGGCTCCGGATCACCACCTTGTTTTCAGGCCGCCGCCGCGAGGGCGCACGGCCGGAAGGCGCCGTCCGGTCCAACGACCGCATGCACCCATTACTTCTTCTTTCCGGACCAGTCCATCCCGGTCATGAACTTCCGGTAGTCCTTCTCGAGAGCGTCGAGCGGCATCTTCCGCGCCTCGAGCGTCTTCACGTAGCGCGATGCGGGATCCGCGCTCCACGCCCCGGTGCGATTCTGCCGCTGGTCCTCGCGAAGGCATTCGAGCAGCGCTCGGCGGTGCCGCTCGGAGCAGTGGAGGAAGAAGTACGTCCAGCCCCACATCTGGGCGTAGACGGAGTGGACATTGTAGCCCGCGAGGCGCCTGTCATCGGGCGCGCATGCGTAGAAGAGCGTCTGCGGAGGAATGTAGTACCCCTTCTTGAGCCCCCGCGTGCGGATCTCGCCGAACGCATCGGCAAGGATGAAGCCCACGGTCAGCGTGCCGTTCTTCTCCATGCGGCCGGCCTCGAAGTACTGGGCGAGCCCCTCGTTGACCCACGAGATCGATGCGCTGTTGAGCGCGAGGTGGTTCAGGTGGTGCGTGACCTCGTGGAGCAGCACGGTCTTGTCCATGGGACGGTCGCCGTCGCGGTAGAAGAAGCTCGCCCGCAGCCCGCCGTCGTAGAAGCCGGCCGTGCGGAACGCGTTGTCGATCCCGTTGACGCCCCGGTACTGCTGGTACGTGGGCCCGTCCTTGAAGAAGACGATGTTCAGCGCCTGCCTGCCGATCTTCTCGTCGAGGAGCCCCACGAACACCCGCGCGTAGCGGCTGAAGAGCGCCTCCATGCACTGGAGGTGCGGGTCGAGCCACTTGTTCCACTGGGTCTCGGCCGGGAGATCCGTGTAGACCCTGAAGTGATCCCCGCGCACGACGCGGTACTCCTTCCCGAGATTGAGGGGCTCCCGGCAGCGCTCGGCCTCCGCGACGTCCTCGTTGTCGAAGATCTCCGCCTCCTTCTTCGTGAGCCACGTGGCGCGGTGCAGGAAGAAGCCGAGCTTGTTGAGCCTCGCGGCCGTCTCTCTCCGCGGCAGAAGCTCGTAGGCTTCGACGAGCAGCGCGTGCGCCGCGCGCGTGTCGTCGGCCGCGATTGCCTGGATTGCGAGGGCCACCTTGTCATCCGCGATCTTCTTGGCGATGCGCGCCCACTCCTGCTGCGCCTGCACGTTGTCCGGATAGAGATTCAGGACCCGCTGCAGGAAGTCGAGCGCCTGCGCGTGCTCGCCGTTCTTCGCGAGCTCCCGGCCGCGGCGGAAAAGCTCCGCGCCGGTGAGCTCCGGCTGCTCGATCTCCTTGACGCCCTCGCCGGCCGTGGACTCGCCCGGCTCGCGCGAGGCGCCGCCTTCGCCGCCGCCCGAATCGACGGCAGTCGCCTCCGGCTCCGGGGTTTCCGGCTCCGGCGTTTCCGGCTCCGGCGTTTCCGGTGTCGGCGTTTCCGGCGCCGGCGTCTCGGGCTCGGCCGGACCGGTCGCGGCGGGCTTCGTCGCCCTCGCGGCTCCGCTTCCGCCGCCGTAGGTCCCGGGGAGCGCCGGCAAGGTTTGCTCGGCAGGCGGGGCCATGGCCAGGTCGCGCGCTCTCACCCGTGACGAGAGCGCCACGATCTCGTCCACGAGCCGCGGCCGCTCCCCATCCGGCCACCACGCAAGCGCCTCGCGGGCGCGCGCCAGCGCTTCGTCCTCCTTGCCCGCCGAGGTGAGCGCCAGCATCGCATCCCAGCTCGCCCCGACCGCATCGCGCCAGCGAGCCTCGATGCCGGGCAGCGCTTTCTCCGCTTCGCGGGCCGCCGCGGTCCCGTTCCACAGGTCCGCAATCCCCCTGCACGCGGCCAGGTGCTCCTTGAACCGCTTCTGCGCGGAATCCGCATCGGCCCTGCGCGCCAGCGCGATCCACTCGGCGCGGGCGCGGTCTTCGATGCCGGCGACGATCTGGTCGACCTCGGCCCGATCAGGGCTCGCTCCGTGGCGGCTCAGGAATTCTCTGGCGAGCGCAAGCTGCCGGGCAGCACCCGGGGCCGCCCGGACCGCGTCGAGCAGCTTCGTCTCGGCGGGGAGCCGCACCGACCCGCTCGCGCGCGAGCCGGGTCCCGCACGGTTCGCAGACGCAACGACGATCACGACCGCAAGCGCAACGGCGACGCCGCCGCCGATGATGCACCACTGCCGCGCGCCGGACGCGGGGGCCGCTGCCGGAGCCGGCGCGTGTCTTCCGGCAGAGGGAGGCGGCGCGCGCCGCACGTCCTTGTGCGCGACGGGCGGCCGCGGGGGATGCGCGCGCACGTGCGCGTTCGCCTCGGCACGGGATGCGGCCTGAAGGTCGATCGTCTCCCGCACCATGTCGAGCCGCTCCCAGCACAGGATCTCGCGCACCCCAAGGTACTGGTAGAGCGTGATCGCGGGATCCTCGCCTCGCAGACGCGTGACCGCGTCGAGGGCTTCCTGGAGGGTTTCTTTCTGGACCCAGCCTCTCTTGAGAATGGCATGGGCGAGCGCGCCGTCCTGTTCCGGGCTCATGGCCTCCTCCCGGGAAACGCAGCCTGGTCCCCGCCGCCGAGAAGACACGCGGAGCTCTCGGTCTGCGGAGCGGCATCGACGATGACACCGCCTTCATGATAACGCGACCGTTTTCGAAGTCAAGCAACATTACGAGCGGAGCGACTGCGGAGCGGGCGCCGCGTCGCGCCTCTTTTCCCGGGCGCGTCCCTCGTGGTACGCTATGCGCTTCTGCGCGCGCGGATGCGCGCCGGCACAACGCCCGACAAGGAGCCTGCCATGCGCCGATCGCTGCGATTCCTCTCCTGCCTGTGGCTCTTCTGCGCGGTTTCCGGCCGCGCCGGCGAGGCGCTCGACTTCACCTTCTTCGTCAACCGCCTGACCGACCTCGACCACCTGCCGTACATCGTGCCGGGCGAGACATCGAAGCAGTTCTCAAGCTACGACCGCAGCTCGCGCCTCGGCCCCGGCGGCGAGAAGATCAACTGGGGCGCGAACGCGGACGTCGGGCAGTACCTGCGGGTCGAGCCCGGCGGCGAGGCCGTCATGGCGGAGATGGAGGGCCCCGGCGTCATCACGCAGGCGTGGTCGGCGAACCCCCAGGGCAAGCTCCATTTCTACATCGATGACGCCGCGGCGCCGATCGTCTTCGACTTCGCCGCGTTCACGACGGGCGGCATTCCCGAGATTCCGCCGGCGGTCTCGACCAAGGGCGGCGGCGCCGGCGTCAACTGCTACCTGCCGATTCCCTACGCGAAGCGCTGCGCCATCAAGGCCGACAAGGCGCACGTCCAGTACTATCACTTCAACTACACGACGTTCCCGGCGGGAACGCGCGTCGCATCGTTCGCGTGGCCGCTCGCGGACGCGGAGAAGGCCGCGCTCGCCAAGGCAGCCGCCTGGCTCGACACGCGCTGCGGCGAGGACCCCGCCCCGCGCCCCGGCGCCGCGACGATCAGGAAGGAGATCGCGCTCGCCGGCGGCGCGACCGCGACGGTCGCGGCGATCGAGGGCCCGGGCATCATCACGAAGCTCCGGCTCAAGCTCGCGGGCACGGGGCGAACCTTTCGCCGCGATGTGCTCCTTCGCGCGTACTGGGACGGCGCGGAGAAGCCGGCCGTCGAAGCGCCGTACGGCGACTTCTTCGCGAGCGCGTGGGCCGACGTGCCCTTCCGTTCGCTGCCGATCGGCATGACCGCCGAGGGCGGCTACTGTCTCTGGCGCATGCCGTTCGCGTCGAGCGCCCGCATAGAGCTTGTCAACGAGGGCGCCGCCGAGGTCGAGGCCGCGGCCGAGGTCGTCTGGGCGCGCGCCGAATGGAAGGAGAACGCCGCGTACTTCCACGCCAAGTGGCGGCGCGAGGCGCCCAACAAGACCTTCGACTGGCCGCTTCTGCGCTGCGAGGGCCGCGGCAGGTACGTGGGCGTCGCCATGAACGTCCAGAACCCCGATCCGCCGTGGTTCGGCGAGGGCGACGAGAAGGTGTACGTCGACGGCGAGACGTTTCCGAGCTGGTTCGGCACGGGCACCGAGGATTACTTCTGCGACGCCTGGGGCTTCAGGCCCTTCATCCAGTTCTCGCACGGCTGCCCGATGTACAACGAGCCCGGCAAGACGACGGTCTACCGCTGGCACACGCTGGACAACATCCCCTTCGCCAAGTCCTTCGAGATCACGATCGAGAACTACGGCGACAACAAGGACTACTCGTCCACGGCCTACTGGTACGCCGCGCCGCAGAACCGCGACTTCTTCGGGATGCCGCCGGCGGCGGAGCGCATCCCCTGGCCCGTGCGCATTCCGTACGCGATCGAGGCCGAGGACGCGGCCGCGCCCGGCGCGACGGTCATCGGGGAGGCGGCGACGCCGTACGAACTGTCGGCCGGCAAGGCGCTCGCCCTCGCCGCCGGCGGGGCGCCCGCGGTCCTGCGAATCCCGATCAAAGCCGATGACGCCTACAGGATCACGTTCTACGGTCCCAAGGGACAGAAGGGCGCGGGCCTGAAGGTGCGCATGAGGGGCACGACGCTCGCCGCCGCGCCGGCGCCCGCGTTCGCGGGAGACGGCGCAATCGTGTGCCCGGCGCGCACGCTGCTCCGCAAGGGCACGGTCGAGCTTGAGTGCGCGGCGGAAGGCGAGGGCGATCCCGTGCTGTTCGACGCGGTGCGCCTCGATCCGAGCCCGCGCGTGCCGCACGCCCTGGAAGCGGAGTCCCTGGCCGCCGCGACCTCGCCGGGCGCGCGCGCCGATGTCCTCCACGTCCTCACGAACGACGCGGTGAGCGGCTGCGCCGCCCTCGCGCTGCGCTGCCCGGCCGGCGGCTGGGTCCAGCTCGCCCTGCCGGCGCAGCTCGACGGCCGCTTCAAGGTGAGCGCGCGCCTTCTTCCGCACGGGCGCGGCAGCTTCGATGTCGCCTGCGGCGCGGCGCGGCTCGGGGCCGTTGACACCGACAAGGAGGATGTCCAACTCGGCACGGCCGTCCTCGCGGGCGGCGAGGCCAACGCGCTGCGCTTCACGTGCACGCGGGCGCCCGCCGGCGAGCAGGCCGTCCTGGCCATCGACTACTTCGCGCTCACGCCGGTCATCGCCGAGGGCGCGATCGAGATCGAGGCGCTGAAGCTCCTCAGGCAGGAGAACGCCAACGCGCAGCACCAGGCGCTCGGCCACGCGTTGAGCGGCGGGCTCCAGCTCTTCTGCCCGGGGCAACGCGGTCAGTTCGTCGAGCTGCTGCTCCCGGTCGAGGAAGCCGGCGAGTACGCGCTCGTCATCTACTTCACGAAGGCCGCCGACTACGGCATCGTCACGGTCGAGATCGACGGCACGGCGATCGGCGAGCGATTCAACGGCTTCAACAACGGCGTCGTGCCGAGCGGCGGCATCGGCTTCGGCACGGCGGCGCTCGCGAAGGGCGACCACGTGCTCGCGTTTCGATGCCGGGACAAGGACCCGCGCTCGATCAACTACTTCATGGGCATCGATTGCCTGACGCTGGCGCGGCGGTAGGCCGCGGGCGGCGGCGCACCCGCTGTTCCTCGCGCGCCGGCGGATGTATACTTTGTACGAAGCCGGCGGGCGGGGCTTCTTCCACAGCGGCAAGGATGGCATCTGATAATGAACTCGCCGAACGAGCGTGACGGGGACGGGGCGCACCCCGCGGCCCCGGAGAGAATCCTTCTGGGCTTCGAGCAGTTTTTCCGGAACTACCCCGACTCCGTCTTCCTCTTCGACCGCGAGGGGCGCTTCGTCGCCGTCAACCCCGCGGCGGCCGAGTGCTTTGCGACCGTGCCCGAGGCGTTCGCCGGGCGCCACATGCGCGAGCTCTTCCCGCCCGAGATCGCCGCCCCGCAGCTCGATGCCGTGATGCGCGTCTTCGAGACGGGGGAGGCGCTGACGTCCGCCGAGACGCCCAGCCGGACCGCGCAGGGCGCGCGCTGGTTCAACACCACCCTCATGCCGATCAGGGACGCGTGCGGCGAGGTGACGCACGTGATGGGCGTCGCCCGCGACATCACCGAGCGGATCGCCGTCCAGGAGGAGCGCGCGCAGCGCATGGCGCGCGAGGCCGAGGCGCGCAAGCTCGAGACCAGCGGCCGCATCGCGGGTCGCGTCGCGCACGATTTCAACAACCTCCTCACGGTCATTCTCGGCTACGCGCGGCTGCTCCTGACGCAGGTGCCCGAGGATCTCTGCGGCCAGGTCACGCAGATCCAGCGCGCCGCCGAGCGCGCCGCCGAGATGACGGCGAACCTCCTGGCGTTCAGCCGCCGCCAGGTGCTCGACCGCAAGGCCATCGATCTCAACGCGCTCCTCGAGGACATGATCGGCGTCCTGGCGACGCTGCTCGGCGACAAGGTGCGCATCGAGCTCAGGCCGTGCGCATCGCCGGCGTCCATCCTCGCCGACGCCGGCCAGATCGAGCAGATCGTGCTCAACCTCGCGTTCAATGCGCGCGACGCCATGCCCGAGGGCGGGGCCATCACCATCCGGACCGAGCGCGCCTCGCTCGACGAGGATGCCGCGCGGCGCCTCGCCGATCTCGCGCCGGGGCCCCACATCATCCTCACGTTCGCGGATACGGGACGCGGCATGGATGCGGCCACGCAGCAGCATCTCTTCGAGCCCTTCTTCACGACGAAGGCCGAGGGCTGCGGCACGGGCCTCGGACTGGCCACGATCTACGCCACGGTGAAGCAGCACCACGGGCACGTCGCCGTGGCGAGCACGCCCGGAAAGGGCACGACCTTCACCGTCTATCTGCCGCTCGTCGCGAACCCGGCGCCGGAGGCTTCGCCCGCGCGTCCCGCCTCGCCGTCCGCGGGCGGACGGGAGACCGTGCTCGTGGTCGAGGACGAGGAGACGGTCCGCGATCTGGTCGCCATCGTGCTCCGGAAGTACGGCTACCGCCCGCTCACGGCCGCGACGCCCGAGGAGGCGCTCGCGCTCTGGAAGGAGCACGACGGCACGATCGACATGTGCATCACGGACGTGCTCCTGCCCGGGATGAACGGCAGGGCGCTCGCCGAGCGCTTCCAGCGCGACCGCCCCGGCTTCAAGGTGCTGTTCATGTCGGCCTTCGCGGACGTCGAGGTCTTCCACAAGGGTCTCATGCCGGCCGGCAGCCGCTTCCTGCAGAAGCCCTTCTCGGTCGATGCGCTCCTCGAGGAGTTGCGGGCGAGCCTGGACGGGTGAGGCTCACCGCTCGATCAAGTACCACAAGCTCCCGCCCGTCCCGCCGATCGTGAAGCGCACGGCGCCATCCCCGGTTTCAAAGGGGATTTCGCCCGCCGGTTGTCCGCGAGCATCGAGACGCCGGACGCGGAGCTTCGCCGGAGACGCGCGCCACGTGATCTGCGCCTCGACGGCCTCGATGCGCACGGGCGCCGTCCCCCACCGCGCGCCGACGCTGTCGCGCGCCGCGCTCCAGCCCATGTCGGTGTTCTCGCAGCGGCCGCAGGCGATAACCAGCACGGCGCGTGCGTCGGCGATGGACGACTTGTCGCGCGCCACCAGCACGATGCTCGCCTCGGACGGCGCGCGCACCTCGATGCGCACGCCATCGAGCTCGAGCGCCGCCCCGGCGAGCTTGCCGCAGGCGACCTTCGCGGCGGCGCCGTCGACGACGTAGCGGCCGTCCCGCCACTCGATCCGCGCGGAGGACGCGGCGCCCCCCGCGGGCGCCGTCGCTCCTTCGCACCGCAGCGCAAAGCGCTTCTCCAGAAGGTCGCGCCACTGGAAGCGCCGCTCCCGGAGATACGGCAGGAGGTGCGTCACCGACTGTTGCGCCGCGTCCAGCGCCTGCTCGAACGCGAGGGGCTGGAACATCGCCGCCGCGGCGGGCTCGAGCCTACCGCCGAGGAAGAGCAGCGCCCCCGCGGGCATGAAACCCATCTTCGCGGGGTTGGCGTCGATGTCGAAGAAGCCGTTGTACCTCTCGCGCTTGAAATCGTCCGCATGGCTGTACGTGAAGAGGAAGACGCCGTCCCAGTCCTGCCACGCCGCGAAACTCGCGAGCATCGGCACGGTCTCGGCCTGCGAGTCCATTGGCGCCGGGTGGTTGTACTCGGTCACCGTGTACGGCAGGCCGGCGACGCGCGTGACCGCGAGGTGCGGGAGGCAGCCGCCGTCGGCGGCCGCGCTCATCGCGGTGTTGGCGACGGTCCAGTCCTGCGGGTCCCACGGCCGGCGGGGGAAGTGCGGATGCTGCCAGTACGCGTGCTGGTCGACGAAATCCATCCGCGCCTGGACGAGCGTGCCGAGTCCGCCGAACGCGATCGTGCCGGTCACGGGCGCCTTGACGCCGAGGTCGGTTCTCAGATACTCCCGCATGCCGGTGAAGTAGCGCAGCTCGATGTCGTGGAGAAAGGCGAGGCGGTCCCGCGCGCGGCGCTCGACCACGGCGAACGCCGCCGGGTGCAGCGCCACGCTGCCGCGCGCGAGCGATTCGCCCTCGCCCAGATCGACCCTCCCGCCCGGCCGGAGCGCAACGTCCGCCAGTTCGACCGCCGTGACATCGCGGCCCACCGTGAACCCGAGCCGGCAGTTGTCATCGCTCGCGGCGCACGTGAAACCGAACGAGAACGAGCGCCACTCGGGCGCGAGCGCGCATTCCTCCGAGAGGCCCAGGTTGCCCCACGGCTCGTGGGCCTGGGTCACGCCGACCCGGATCGACTTCGGCGCGCCGGCCCGGCCGCGGAACGACACCGTGTAGAACTTCCGCGCTTCGAGCGCGAGTTTCTCCTGCTTGAACTGGAGATGCCAGTCCGTGCCCGAGACGCGCGCGATCGTGATGCGCACCGCCGCGCCCTCGCCCCCCGGCGCCGCCGCGGCTTCCATTGCCGCGCCCTCGTGCTGCTCGAGCTGCCACGCCGGGGGCGGCGTCCGCGCGCCCAGCGACGAGAAGCGAGGATCCCTGAGCAGATCCTCGCCGAGCGGCGACGCGCCCGCCTGCCATGCCTCCTTCAGCCGTGCGTCATCGCCGTAGCGCGTCGCGAGCCACGCGTTCCACTCGGCCGCAAGGAGCTTCGCATAGGGCTCGGGGAGCCGCGGGAGCATTCGCGGCGCGCTCCACATGAAGAGCGAGTCCTCGTTCGTGATCTCGACCATGGCCACCGCGGGGTCCTCGGCGTAGGTCAGCCCCGTGTGCGGATTGCGATGCCCGAGCAGGTCGCGCGCGTACTTCTTCTGCGCGGCGATGAGCTCGGGGTGGAAGATATCGAGCATCTTGTCGAAGTCCTCCAGCTCCGCCGCGCCGGGCCAGTCGTGCGCCCGCGACCACCAGCGGGAGACGTGCAGATTCAGATTGGTGTAGATGCCGTTGCGCTTGAGCTCGGCGAAGAAGCGGTCGAACCGCGCGAGCGCCTCGGGCGAAAGCTGCTCGAGCTTCCGGTCGGCGAAGATGCCGCCCGGAAACGCCCGCATGTCCATGTGGTGGAACCGCACGCAGTTGATCCCGAACTTCGCCATGCGCGCGGCGACCGTCGGCGCGGCGTCCTCATCCGGGAAGCAGGCGCCGAAGCACACGTTGACGCCCCAGAACCGGATCCGGCGGTCGCCCGTGAAGAAGCGGCCGCCGCGCACCGTGACGGGGCCGGACTTGCCCGCGGGCGCATCGAGGAGAAACGCGACGTTCGTCGGGCTCTCGGCGGCATCGTCCCACGGCAGGACGAAGGGCAGCCAGGCGCCCTCCTCGGCGGACGGCGCGGGCGCGCCGGCGATGCACGCGGCAGCCAGGGCGAGCGCGGACAGGCGGTTCTTCGTGTGCATGGGCACCTCCTTGTGGCAATCGAACAGTCCCGTAGGGGGCTTCTGCCCGGTTCCTGAACGGGGCAAAGAGCCCGCAAGCCACGCGCACGCTCCGGACATGGACCAAGCCGACGAACAGCAAGGGCATCGCCTATCATCCGTCGCCATGAATCAACTCCACGGCTCTTCGTGCCTTCGTGTCTTCGTGGCTCCTTTCGTCCTTCCGTCTCCGTGTCCTCGCCTGCCCTCTGTGGAGCATGTGCTCAAGCGTACGCAGCGCCGCCCCGCGCTGTCAACACGTTGCGGCGATGCGCGCGTCCCCTATAATCGGGCGCTCGCCCGCTGCATGTCGAGAGAATCCGCGTCCATGCCCCGAGCCGCACGAGTCCCCGCACCGCATCTTGCCCCCCGCGATGTCGCGCGCTTCCGCGCGAAGATCCGCCGCCACTACGCGGCGCACGGCCGCGACCTTCCCTGGCGGCGCACCAGGGACCCGTACCGCATCCTCGTCTCCGAGATCATGCTCCAGCAGACGCAGGTCGACCGCGCGGCGGCCAAGTACGGCGCGTTCCTCGCCGCGTTCCCGAGCTTCGCCGCGCTCGCGGCCGCGCCGTTCGCCCGGGTGCTCGCCGCGTGGAAGGGCCTGGGCTACAACCGCCGCGCGCTCGCGCTCCGCCGGACCGCCGCGATCGTC
>JBFZCA010000051.1:0-9728 GCA_041308205.1 Planctomycetota bacterium
CCCGCGGCGCCGTCCCGCCTCCCGAGGGCGCCCGCCGGCGCCGCAGCTCAGTGCTTGCCGTAGCTCATGACGGCGCCGCTTCGCTGGGCCGTGATATAGGCCTCGAGCGCCCGCATTCTGGCGTCATCCGCCTTCAGATGCGTACCGCGCACCGGGTTCTCGATGCACCACTCGATCATGTCGCGCAGCAGCACGGACCGGCCGAGCTGGGTCTGGTACTTGGGGTACGTCTCGGGGTGCGTGTTGGCCGCGTGCGGGTGGCACATGTCGCACGACACGGCCACGGTGCTGCCGAGGAGATCCGCGCTGTGGAAGATGCGCGAGCCCTCGACGACGAACTTCTCGGTCTCGCGCGCCCACAGGAGAAGATCCTGCTCGGTCACCCGCCCGTAGGGGTGCCCCGGCCCCTGGCCGCCCTCCAGCAGCGCGGAGTTGTCGGCCGGCGGCGCGAGCTCGTGCTGCTCCTTCTCCGCCTCCACCCAATCGCGCTCCGGGTGCGCGCGCTTCCATTGATCCATCAGGTTGTCGGCGAGCGCCTGTCCCGTCGCGGCGGCCGCGACCGTGCCCGTCGTGCTGCCGTCGCACAAGGTCACCTGAACCTCATCGCCGTTGCCGGCAACGCGCGCCGGCCCCGTCGCGGCGGTTTTCTCTTCGCATCCCGCGCACGCGAGCGCGATCGCGCCCAGCACGACCGCGACGGCGCTCTTCCCCGCTCCCATGATCAGAAACTTGGCGTTCATAATCGTCTCCCTCGCGTTCCCGTCAGTAGCTGCCCCGGTTCGGCGCCGGCGGCACGGCTTCCTTGCCGTTGCTCAGCGTGTAGCGCCGGCCGACGACGATCGGCGTGCGATTCCAAAGGCTGTACACCTTGTCGACGAGCCCGTCGGCATGAACGTGCACTTCTCCGTCGCCGCACCCGTCGCCGGGATTGAAGGGATCCGGCCGGCTCATCTGTATGGTCAGCTCGGGCATGCCTTCGGGCGCGTACGGCCACGGCCACGCCGTCGACAACATGCCGTGGAAGTGAATCTGGCCGATCCGATTCGTGAGAAGCTGGTGCGTGTGGCCGTGGATGACCACGACGTTCGCAAAGCGCTTCAGGATCGCCTGCACGTCTTCCGCATCGTCGGTCCAGAAGTTCCACTTCTTGTAGAGCTTGTAGAGCGGCGAGTGGGAGAAGACGATGACGGGCGTCGCCGGCTCGACTTTGGCCAGGTCGTTCCGCAGCCATTCGAGCTGCTCCTGCCCGACCGAGAACGGGCTCTGCACGCCGTTGTCCAACCCCGCGACGGTCATCATGCGCTGCATGGGCGTCATGCCGCGCGCCGTCCAGAAGTCGCGCTCGACGACGCTGTTGAGCGTGACGAAGTGGACGCCCTTGTGGTCGAACGAGTACGTCGGCGCGCCGAAAAGCTCGCGCCATTTCTCGCCCATATCGAGGTACCAATCGTGCTCCCCCACCATCATCCGCACGGGAGCCTTGACCTCCTTCAGGATCTGCGCGCCGAGCTCGAGCTCCTTCGCCTGGCCGAGCTGGGCCAGGTCGCCGCCGTAGAACACGAAGTCGGGCTGCGGATCGAGCGCGTTCACGTCCTCGACGGCCCTGAGGATCGACCGGACGAAACGGTCGTTGACGTGCTTCTGGTAGAGGTGCGAATCGGAGATGTACGCGAACGTGAAGGCCGGCGGCGCATCGGCGGCGTCCGCGGCGTGGGCGACGGCGACCGGCCGAAAGGAATGATACGGAACCAGGCCGGACGCCGCGGCCGCCCCCATGGCCGCCGCCGAGACTTTCAGGAACGAACGGCGGTCGACCCTCCCCAGATCGCGGAAGAATTCCTTCCGCGCGTCCATGTACTTCGTTTCAACGCTTCTGTGTCTGATGTTCACGGCTCGCTCCTTTGTGAATGCTGCGCGTATGCTCGCGGACGAGCCTACTTCTCCAGCCAGAGTCTCTTGCGAAACGCCGCGGCATCGTCCCTGAGCGGACGCTTCGCCTCGGCCTGCGCCTTCTGGCGCGCGAATTCGCGGGCGTTCTCCGCTTCGAAGCGCACGTCGGTCAGCGTGAAGAGGAACGCGACGAGCCGGTCGATCTCCTCCTCGGTCAGCGCGAGCGCCTCGACGCCGCCGTCGAGGAACAGGTTCGGCTCGCCTCCCTTGTTGTAGTGGTCCATCACGTCCCACAGCGTCTCGACCGTGCCGTCGTGCATGTAGGGCGCCGTGATGCCGATGTTGAGGAGTATCGAAGTCCGGAAACCGCCGATGTCCCCGCGCTGCTTCGTGACCATGAAGCGTCCGAGCTCGCTCATGTCGGTCGAGAGCGCCAGCTCGTCGAGCTTCTCCTCCGAGGGGTCCTCCCGCAGCAACTGCAGCGCCCGCGCGGCCAGAGCCCCGAAATCCTGGTGCCGGGCCGAGACGCCGATGTTGTGGAACCGGTTGTCGGTCCCGAGCGGGTTGCCCGGGCTCATGGGGTGGCACGAGACGCAACGGGCCTTCTCGTTGAAGAGCACCCAGCCCTCGCGCGCCTGGGGAGAGATCGCCGCCGTATCGCCGCCCAGGAAGCGCCTGAACGGCGAGTCGATGAAGATGAGCGTGCGCTCGAACGCGGCGATCGCCCGTCCCATGTCGTCGTAGTTGACGTCCCTGCCGTAGGCCTTCGTGAACGCCGCCTGGTACTCGGCATCGTCCTTGAGCGCGTGCACCGCCGCCTCGCCGTTCGGCAGGCCCATCTCGATCGGATTCACGATGGGGAGCTTCGCCTGGTGCTCGATCGTGGGCGAGCGGCCGTCGAGAAACAGCGTCTGGAGAAGCGCCACGTTCAGCGTCGTCGGCGCGTTGCGGCGTCCGAGCTGTTTCTTGACGCCCTCCGACACCGCGCGCTGGTCCGTGAACCCCCGCGTGACATCGTGACAGGTGGCGCACGACACCGTGTTGTCGGACGAGAGCCGCGTGTCGAAGTAGAGCTTCCGCCCCAGCTCCACGCGCTCGGGCGTCAGCGCGTTGTCTTCGGGAATGAACGCCGCCCAGATCACCGGATCGAAGCCGGCGGGCGCCTTCGTCAGATCCCACGCGGGCAGCAGCTTCGCGAGCTCCGCCTCCTGGAACGTCGTGTGCGCCGCGCCGTGCTCGTCGCGCGGGATTTCCCTGGGCTGCGCCCCCGCCGCCCGCGCCGAGCACGCGAGCACAACGGCAAGCAGCCCGATCGATGCCGCGGCGGTCGCCCGACGCAGCGCCTTCGTGCACTCCATTGCGTGGCCCTCCTGTTCGCGGCGGAGACGCGCTTACGCCTTCCGCCTGTTCCGTACCGATCGCTCCCGCTGCCGTCTTCTCCGGCAGCCCCTGCAGACGCCTCGAAACTGAATCGAGTAGTCCTCTATATCGAATCCTTGCGCGAGCTTCGCGGGCAAGGCAATCGCGTGCGTCTCGGGAGCGTGCACATCGACGATTGCGCCGCACCTCCGGCAGACGAGGTGATGGTGGCGCGCGGGATTCGGGTCGTAGCGCATCGCCGCACCGGGGTGGCTCAGCCGGCGAATCACGCCCAGCGCCGCCAGCTTTTCGAGCGTGCGGTACACGGTGGCGCGGCCTATCTCGGGGTGGCTCGCTCTGACGTGCTCGACCACGGCGTCGGCCGTCGGGTGGTCGGTGCGCGGGAGGATCGTCTCCAGGATCGCGCGCCGCTGCACCGTGAGCGTGAGCCCGTGGACGCTCACGAGGGCGTCGCACTGCGCGCCCGCATCGCGCACCGAGGGTTTCCGCCTCGCAACCATGGTTGAGATGGTATCTCAACCTCGCGCGCCTCGCAACATTCCTGTCCGGCGCTCACCGGCGCGTTCGCGCCCGCGGTGCGCAGGCCGGCATTGACGCGGACGGCGATGCGCACGTATGCTTGTATCCCGGCATGGAACGCGGACATCGACCCGGCGGGCGAGCCGCCGGGCGGGCATCCGGACGTGCCGGCGGCGCGTGGCGCGCAAAGGAGGAATTATGACGACTGTCCACCTCTCGTTGCTCGGCGGCGTGTCGCGCCGTCGTTTCGTCGCCGCGGCGGGCGGCGCATCGCTTGCGGCGGCCTTCGCGGGCTTCGGGCGCATCGCGCACGCGGCGGCGCCCCATGCCCTGCCGCCGCTCCCCTACGCGGACGACGCGCTCGCCCCGGTCATCTCCGCGCAGACGATCGGCGTTCACCACGGCAAGCACCACAAGGCGTACGTCGACAATCTCAACAAGCTCATCGCGGGAACCGACCTCGCTGATGCGCCGCTCGAGAAGATCATCGCCGCGACGGCGGGCAAGGCGGACAAGGCCGCGATCTTCAACAACGCCGCGCAGGTCTGGAATCACACGTTCTACTGGCAGAGCATGCGCCCGCAGGGCGGCGCGATTCCGGCGGCGCTCAAGGACAAGATCGAGGCCTCGTTCGGAGGCGTGGACGCCTTCAAGAAGGAGCTGGCGGCGGCGGCGGTCTCGCAGTTCGGGAGCGGCTGGGCGTGGCTCGTCGCCGACGGCGGGAAACTCCGCATTGTCAAGACGGGCAACGCGGACTGCCCGCTGACGCAGGGGCTGCGCCCGCTCCTGACGATCGACGTGTGGGAACACGCCTACTACCTGGACTACCAGAACAGGCGCGCCGACTACGTGAATGCCGTCATCGAGAAGCTCCTCTACTGGGAGTTCGCCGCCGGGAACCTCGCGTAGGAGCCCGCCGCACGAGTCGTCGCAGACAGGCGCACCGGGAATGCCGCGCCGCCCGCGCGGACCCGCCGCGCGCGCCAGGGAGCAGGCCCACCAGCACGCTGTGCGCGTGTGTGTTCGGCATCGCCGCCTGGTCCGCGCCGCCGCCGCCGACCGCAGCTTCTGGAAACGGCCGAACGAAGGTCCGGCGCGGGGCGCGCAGGCGGCGGGACAAGATAGTTGACTCGCACGGCATGCGGGCGTAGGCTAGATTCGGGTCGGCCGTGCGGGACGCGCGCGGCGGGTGCGCGCGCCGGGCCGCCGGCGGAAGGAGCGAACATGACGACCACCGTGCACCGCGGCCTTTCGTGCGCATGGTTCTGCGCGGCGTTGAGCCTTCCCGCATGGGCGTACATAGACGCCGTCACGGTGATTCCGGAGACGCCCGTCATGGGACGCGACACCTTCATCCGCGTCGAGGGGGGGCTTCCCGATCCGTGCTGGTCCCTGGCGTGCCACACGGTCGATGTGTCGGGCACCGCGATCGCCATCAAGGCGCACGCCGAGTTCACCGGCGACGCGTGCATGCCCGTGATCGTCCCCTACGCCTTCGTCGCCTACGCGGGCAGGCTCGAGGCCGGAACGTACACCCTGGACGTCAGCGATCAGTGGGATACCAAGACCGTGAAGTTCGACGTCGTGCGCCTGGCGTCGAGCGTGCCCGGCGATGCCAACGGCGATGGCAAGCTCGACATCGCCGACGCGGTGCGCATCCTCGGCTACCTGTTCGGCCAGGGGGCGCCGCCTCCGTGCCCGAATCTGGCGGATGCGAACAACGACACGAAGCTCGACATCTCCGATGCGATCTCGCTTCTCGCCCACCTCTTCGCGCACGGCCCCCCGCCCGCCGCGCCGGTGCAGTGCGCGAGCGCGTACGACTGCCTCGGCCTGCCGTGGCCCGTCTTCTGCATGGGCCACTGGGATTGCGTGTGCGGCGAATGCCGCATGACGTGCGAGATGACGAGCTGCGGCGACGGCTACTGCGACGTCGACAACGGCGAGACCCGCGACAACTGCGCCGACTGCAAGGACTCGTCGTGCCGGCCCGTGTGCCTCTTCATCGGCACGCGCAGCGAGGGGTGGTACGACGTGTGCGGCGACGCCGCCGAGATCCCCGCGCTCATCCGCTACGCCTTCTGCGCCGGCTGCCTGCCCGAGTGCCGCGCCTGCGGGTCGAAGAGCGAGGGCTGGTACGATTCCTGCACCGGCGAGCTCATCAAGTACGCCGACTGCGACTGCGCGTGCGAGTAGCCCGGCCTCCGGTTCCTGCCGGCCGCTCTTCGCCGCCCGCTCGTCACTCCGCGAGCTTGAACGCCTGGACGAGCTCCCGCACCTGCGCCTCCGAGATCGGCGCGAGGTCCCCCAGCGCGCGCGAGGCGATCAGCGCCTTGGCGCTGAACTCCGCGACCTCGAGCCGGTCGTACGCCTGCAGCAGGTTCTCTCCCGTCGTGAGGACGCAGTCGTTCTCGACGAGCACGACCGGCGTGCGCGGGCCGAGCGCGGCGGCCATCTCCTCCACGCGGAGAAACGGCGAGCCGTAGGGAAGCTCGGGGACATCGCGCAGCACGATGTACGACTCCGGGATCGTCCGGCTGTCGAACTCGGCGTCGCTCACCGCGAAGGCCATGATGCTCGGCGGATGGGCGATCATGACGGCGCCGATGTCCGCGTGCAGCTCGTAGATGCGCTGGTGGAGCTTGACCGAGCGGCTCGGGGTCTTGCCGCGCTCCGCCCGCCCGCCCTCGATCATGACCAGATCCTCCGGCTGCATGTACTTGCGGTCGGCGCCGTAGGGCGTGATCAGGAAGTCGTTCCCCGCCGTGCGCGCCGAGAACGTCCCCTCGGTGCTCGTCACGAGCTGCTGGTCGTACGCCCGGTGGAGCATGTCGCAGATCGCCGCGCGCAGCTCGCGCTCGCGGCTCGTGTGCGTGACCGGCGCGAACTCCGGCATGGCGTTGTACTTGCGCCCGAACATGACGTAGTGCCGCTCGTCGAGCGTGCGCACCGCGCCGATCAGCCGCGCCTTGATGATGAGGCGTGCGCAGAAGTCGAGCGTCTCGAAGCGCTGGAACGCCTGGAAGAGCGACTCGCCCGCGGCGACGACGCCGTGGTTCTCGAGCAGCACGATCGCGAAGCCCTCGGCGAACTTCGCCGCGATGCGCTCGCCCAGGACATCGCTGCCGGGCAGCGCGTACTCGGCGTACCCGATCGGCCCGCACACGAACCTGGCCGAGGGTATGATGCGCGTGTCCGGGATCTGGCGGACGATGCTGAACGTCACGAGCGCCGCCGGATGCGCGTGGAGCACGCCGCGGATATCGGGCCGCGCGGCGTACATGGCCTTGTGGAAGGGCAGCTCGGACGACGGGAGGTGGATCCCCTCGATCGAGCCGTCGGCCCGGACGCGGACGATATCCTCGCGCCTGAGCGTCCCCTTGTCGACGCCGGCGGGCGTGATCCAGATCGAGCCCTCATCGTCGAGCACGGAGAGGTTGCCGCCCGAGGTCGTCGTCATGCCGTAGCCGTAGATCCGCTGCATCAGCATGACGATCTGGTCGCGCGGGTGCATCAGCTCGAAGTTCATTGCGCTCCTTTCCTGTCCGGCGGCGGCCCGTTGAGCGCGCGGAACTGCCCGTGGACGACATCGTCGAACATGCGCATCTTGAGCGCGATATACTCCCGCCGCCAGTACTCGAGCATCGCCTTGGAGTACGGCTCGCCCTCGGGGTGCGCCGGCGTGTAGTGGACGAGCGTCTTGTCGTGGTAGTCCAGGCCCCCGTGGCACGTGCCGCTGAAATCGCCGAAGACCCACCACGCCAGGCCGACCCACGGGCCGGCCTTCAGGTGCTCGTAGTACGACTCCATGGTCTCGATCGGCGTCGTGTAGGTCGTCTCGGCGCCCGCCGAGGGCCCGAGCTGTCCGCTCACCGCGATGTACCACATCATGGCGTCCTTCGCCCCCGCAAGCTCGATGGCGCTCATGAGGGCGTGGGTGTCGTTCCAGCACTCGGGTATCCAGGTCGACTGGTCCGCGCTGTTCTTGCACACGCGCACCGCGAGGCCGCCGGGGTAGTACTTCGTGCGCAGCCGCTGCCACTCATCGGAATGCGCCCGCACGCGGGCGCGCGGGATCGAGAGATCGGCGGGGTCGAACGGGCTCCAGCGGTGGCCCCAGTAGTGGTAGACATCGACGCCGATCGCCTGCGCGTTCGCCGGCAGCTTCACGCGCCGGTGGAGCTCGACATCCTCCCGGCTCGCGGCATAGCCGCCGTTGTAGTCGAGCGCCGCGTAGCCGATCATGTTGTACCACGCCTTGATGTGGCGGAAAGGCTGCGCGCCGTCCGCCTCGCGCAGGCGTATCACGCGGTCGAAGTCTCCGTAGACGCGCGCGAGCCCCTCGGTGCCGAGGCCCGACTCGCCCTCGTCGCCGCACTTGTTGGCCAGGATGTTGTTGATGATCGCGCGGCCGGTCGCGCGGTCGCCCTCGGGGCTGACGATCTCCGCGTCGCGCAGCTCCCACAGCCGGTCGAGGATCGCGCGCAGGTGGGCGTACGGCGCGGGGCCCGTCTTCTCCCCGTCGTGGTAGTTCGCCGTGATGATGAGCTGCCGGCGGCGGACGCAGCGCACCATCAGATTGATGATCTCATCGCGCCACTCCGGGTAGCGCGGATAGAGCATGATGGCCGTCGACCAGCGCGCCGCGATGTCGATCCTGCGGATGTTCTCGGCGTGGAAGTCGGCAAGCGGCTTCTTCCCGCTCCACGCCATGAGACTGTACTCGAAGAGATACGGGAGGATGCCGATCCCCTCGGCCGGACGCCACGTGCGGATCGGGACGTAGGAGCGGCTGACCACGTCCCCCCGGACGCACCCCGGCGGCAGCGCCGTCTCGCCCGGGGCGGCCGCGAGGGCCACCGTGCCGAGCCACGCGATCCAGCAGAATGTCCATGCGTGCGTCATGGCGCGCCTCCCCGTGCGACCGCGATGGTATCCGCGAAGGAGGACGGGATCAACCGCGGCTGGCGGCGCCCGTCTGGGCCGCCGCGCCCTTCCGCGCTACAATTGAACGGAGAGGGCGGTCGCGGGCTCCATCGCGGCCGCGGAGGCATCCGGCCGGGGCATCGGCGCACCACGGGACGAGGACACACCACATGCCGCGCATCGTTCGTCATTGCATCCTGATCGGCATCATTGCCGGCGCTTTGCACGGCGCCCCCGCGGAGGCGCCGGCCGCGCCGCGCACGACCGGCGAGCAGAGCGGCTTCAAGGCCACGGCGACGTACGCCCAGGTCGCGGAGTTCGCGCGCGCGCTCGCGGAGCTCTCCCCGAACGTGCGGCTCGCACAACTCGGCGTCTCGCACGAGGGCCGCGCGATCCCGCTCATCGTGCTCGCCGACCCGCCGGTCGCGACGGCCGAGGAAGCGGCGCGGAGCGGCAAGCTCCTCGTCTTCCTCACCGGCACCATGCACGGCGGCGAGGTCTGCGGGAAGGAAGCCTTTCTCGCGCTCCTGCGCGACCTGGCGATCGAGAGCCCGCCCCTGATCAGGGAGCGGCTCGTCATCGCCGCGGCGCCGGTTCTCAACGCCGACGGCAACGAACGGATTTCGACCGCGAACCGCCCGAAGCAGCGCGGCCCCGAAGGCGGCGCGGGGACCCGCGAGAACGCGCAAGGCCTCGACCTCAACCGCGACTTCGTGAAGCTCGAGGCTCCCGAGACGCGCGCCCTCGCACGGTTCCTGACGGCATGGAACCCGGCGGTCGTCATCGACGCCCACACGACGAACGGTTCCTTTCACCGCTATCCGCTGACGTACGCGGACATGGGACACCCGGCCGCCGATCCCGCGCTGGCCGCGTTCGTGCGCGACTCGATGCTGCCCGCCGTCGCGGACGCGCTTCGCGCCGAGAAGGGCATCGACACCTTCCGCTACGGCAACTTCGACCGCGAGCGCACGCGCTGGCGGACCTACCGGCCCCTCGCCTGCCACGGGACG
>JBFZCA010000052.1:0-8639 GCA_041308205.1 Planctomycetota bacterium
TCCCTCCGCCCGTCGGCGGTCACGAGATAGATGCTGAAGCGGGGCGAGCCGCGCGCCCAGCCGAGCGGGCTCATCGCGACGAGAAACGCGTCGTCGCCCAGCGGGTACGGGTACTGGAAGAGCTCGCCTTCCTGGCCGTAGACATCGACGCGCTCGGCGCGCGTATCCCGCACGGGCGCGATGAGCCGCACGCCCGCATTCTCCTCCGTCCCGCGGCCGGGATCGACGAGCGCCAGCTTCCCCATCTGGAGCGTGTGGTGGCCCGAGGCGATGGCGACGACCTTCGTCGTCCCCGGAATCCCGCGCGCGTGCAGGAGCGATGTGGGAAACCACGAGTTGTTGCCGTAGAACGCCGTCTGGCCGCTGCCGTCGGGGCGCATGACGAAGAGGCCTTGAACGAAGAACTGACCGCGGTCGTTGTAGTCCCACCGCGTGTAGAGCACGCGCCCGTCGGCAAGCAGCGTGGGGAAGTTGTCGTGGACCTGGTCGAACGCGAGGCGGCGGAGAAACCTACCGTCGCGCGCGCAGGTGTAGAGATTCGACACCTCGGTCCACCAGCAGTCGACGGTCTGCACCGGCCGCGTCGAGTTGAAGACGATGCCGGACGCGGGCGTGTACATCGCCTCGTAGTCGGCGAAGCCGAGCCCGGACGTGATCTGCGCGACCGCGCCCGTCTCGACGTCGAGCTCGTATAGATGGTAGTCGTCCCCGCGGTCGGACTTCTTCCACGAGAAGAGGACCCGGCGGCCGTCGAAGTCGACATCGGGATCTCGAAACGAGCCCTCGTCCGTCTCGAGCAGCGTCCGCACGCTGCCGCGCGTCCCTCGCATCTCGAGAATGCACAGGCTCGCGCCGGGCTCGAAGTGGCGTTCGTCCTGGGCATCGGACTGGCCCTCGGTGTAGGCGTAGTGCGACCCCCCGAGGTTTGCGTGCTTCATGAAGACCAGCCTGGGCGCCTTCTCCAGGAGAAGGGCGAGCCGCAGGCCGCGCCGCGCCTCGGCCGCCCGCGCGTAGAGATCGAGGGCCGCGGGAACCTCGTCCCGGCCCTCGCGGAGCAGCGCGTCGAGCTCCCGCCGGAGCGCGCCGCCGGCCGGCCCGAGCTCGGCGATCGCGCGAGCGGCAAGGTCCCTGAGCCGGTTGCCCGCGCCGGGGCCGACGAATTCCCGCAGGAACTCGGGGCCGCCGTCCTGGAGCGCCCAGTCGCACTCGACCGGGAACTCGGTCTCGAGGCTCGTCCAGAGCGCATCGCGGGGCTCGAGGCCCTCGGACGATTCCGTCGTCGTCGCGCGGATGCGAAGCAGCGCCTTGCACCAGGCCTTCCGCGGCGCGGCGGCCTCGCCGTCGCCGGCGGGCGCCGGCAATGCCGCCGATGTGCCGCCGCCTGCGCTCCCCGCCGGCGGCGGGACGGGCGACCGGTGATCCACGTGGATCAGGTTTTCGGTCGCGAACCCGGCGGCTTTCGCCTGGGCGATGAGCGCGTCCATGATCGCCGGGTCGAGCGCCGGCTCGCGGCACAGGATCCACAGGTAGGCGCGCGACGGCCCCGCGACCATCGCGTAGCGATAGTCCTTCTTATCGAGCGCGATGATGTGGTAGCCGCCGTAGAACGGCCAGAAGAATGTGACCTTGAGGCTGCCGGCGCTCCGCTCGCCGCGGAACCACGCCGTGCCGCGCGCCGCGCGCCACGCGCCGGCGGCCGGATCGTACCCGCGGTTCAGAACCGTGATGGCGCCGTCGGCGCGCGCTTCGTACTCCGCGCGCACGTGCGTCAGTCCGCGCTCGAAGGAATGGTCGAGCCGCGCCAGCTCGTACCACGTGCCGAGGTACCGGTCGGCTTCGAAACCCGTGACCGCCGAGAGGCCCGACGGGATCCCCGTGCAGCCGATGAGCGCGCACGCCAGCGCGCCGCCCGCAAGATGCCGCAGCCGCCGTGCCGTGCGCGGAACAATCGCACACGGGGCGCAACCCACGCAGTGCATGCAGTTCTCCTTCAGTGCCGGCCGCCTTCGCCGAGGCTTCGGCGGCCCCGCTTGCAGGGCCGCGGCCCGAACGTTATAGTATCATTCTTATGAGCAACCGGCACGGAGCGACCCCCATGAAGGCCACGCGCACGAAGCGCACGATGGTGTGCGCTCCGGCCGGGGTTGCATTGCTCCGACGGTGGGCTCGGTAATCCGAGACGAACCCACACCGGCCGAGTCGCAGAGAACCCGCTGTCGGAGCGCGTCCGACCGCGGGTTTTTTCGTCGTCCGCGCACGGCCGGCGGTTCATGGCGGACGACGCATACGTGCTGAAAGGAGATCGCATGGCGCAGCGTATCAAGGTCGGCGTCATCGGCGCCACCGGCATGGTGGGACAGAATTACATCCGGTTGCTCGCGAACCACCCGTGGTTCGAGGTCGCGTACGTCGCGGCCTCGCCCCAGTCCGCAGGCAAGCCCTACGCCGAGGCGGTCGCCGGCCGCTGGCACATGTACAGCGACATTCCCGAGCCCGTGAGAAAGCTCGTCGTCGGCGACGCGAACGATGTGGAGGCCGCGCGCGGCAAGTGCGCGCTCGTCTTCTCGGCCGTGTCGCTCGACAAGAAGGCGGTCGCGGCCCTCGAGTGCGCGTACGCCGCTGCCGGGTTCCCCGTCATCTCCAACAACTCGGCCCACCGCTCGACGCCCGATGTTCCCATGATCATCCCCGAGATCAATCCCGGGCACCTCGACGTCATCGCCGCCCAGCGCAAGGCCCGCGGCTGGACCACCGGCTGCATCGCCGTCAAGTCGAACTGCAGCATCCAGAGCTACATGACGCCGATCTGGGCCCTCTGGGAGGCAGGCTTCAAGCCGCGCACGATGGTCATCGCCACGCTGCAGGCGCTCTCCGGCGCCGGCCACCCGGGCGTGCCCTCCCTGGACATCGAAGACAACGTCGTCCCCCTCATCAAGAACGAGGAGGAGAAGACCGAGAACGAGCCGCTCAAGATCTTCGGGCGCCTGGAGAACGGCGCCATCGTGAGCGACGCGTCGGTCGCGATCTCGGCGCACTGCAACCGCGTGGCCGTCGTCGACGGCCACACCGCCTGCGTGAGCCTGAAGTTCGCGGACCGCGCGCCCGCGCTCGACGAGATCATCGCGATCTGGCGCGCATTCAAGGCCGTGCCGCAGGAACTCGCGCTGCCCATGGCGCCGGCGCGGCCGATCATCTACCGCGACGAGCCCGATCGCCCGCAGCCGCGCAAGGACCGCGACGCCGACAAGGCCATGGCCGTCACCGTCGGCCGCCTGCGGAAGTGCAACGTCTTCGACATCAGGTTCGTGGGGCTCCACCACAACACCGTGCGCGGCGCCGCCGGCGGCGCGATCCTGACGGCGGAGCTCATGAAGGCGCGCACGCTGATCTGACGCCGGACCGGACGCGGAAGCCGCGCGCCGTGCGCGGACAGGGGCGCCTCCGGGACGGCGCCCTGAAAGGAGGCCTGACATGCGGAGAACCCTTGGCAGCCTGATGGCCTTTGTGTGCGCGGCGGCGGCCGGCGCTTCGGACGGAGGAACCGCCGTCACGGTCGAGCGCGAGCACGCGTCCATCGCCAATGCGCATCTCGCGGTGAAGATCGCGCTCGAGGAGGGGCGCGCCCGCACGCTCTCGATCGTGAACAGCCGAACAGGCGATGCGATCCCGCTTGCCGGCGAGGATTTCGTCCTCGCCTTCGGCGACGGCGCGGAGCTTGCGGCGAGCGCGTTTCGCGTCGAGCGCGCGGCTTCCGAGGAATACGACGGCGGCGCGCGGCTCGTGATCAACCTCAAGGCCGCGGACGTCTCGGTGCGCATGATCACCGCGCTCGGCGACACGGCGTGGTGGGCAGCGCGCCGGCTCGAGATCCAGGGTCCCCCGCGGCGCCTCGCGCGCATCGGTTTCGGCCCGTGGCGCGCCGACGGCGCGCGCGGCCCGGCTGGGCCGGGGAAGACGGTCCAGACGCTCGGGTATCCCTCGTGCTGCGGCCAGGCGGTCTTCGTCAAGGACGCGTTCTTCGCCGTGGCGCACCCCGCCGCCGAGAACTTCGCCCGCGACGGCGCGATTGCGTGCGCTCTTCCGGCGTACGAGGACCTCGGCCCCGGGAAGGTCGTGACGAGCCGAGAGCTTCTCATGGGGGCGGGCGAGGCCGGCGATGCCCGCCGCGCGCTTCTGAAGTGCATCCAGGCGCGGCGGCGGACCCCGCAGCGGATGGTCATCCTCGTCAACGACTGGTACTGGAAGGACAAGAGCAAGCCGCTCGCCGCGCTCGAGGCGCTCGCCGCGGTCAAGCGCGACACGCGCATCCCCGTCGACTCGTTCACGCTCGATGACGGTTGGGACTTCGACTGGGACGAGGAAACGGGGCTCTGGGGGCGCCTCAACCGGCAGCGCTTCCCGGGCGGCTGGGACGCCCTGTGCGCCGCGGGGGCGGCCGAGCGAATTGCCGTGTCGCTGTGGTTCGGGCCCATCGGCGGCTACGGGCACCGCGAGAAACGCATCGAGTTCGGCCGCGGCATGGGCTGGGAGATCAACGGCGACAAGCTCTGCCTTGCGGGCGCGCGCTACAAGCAGCACGCGATCGAGAGCTTCGCGCGCTGGGCGGCGCGCGGCATGGACTACATCAAGGTCGACGGCTTCTGGCCCGACTGCGCGAAGTCCGATCACGGCCACGCCGTCGGGCCCGGCGGCGCCGTCGCGCAGATGGACGCGCTCGCCGAGGTCTTCGCCGCCTGGCGCGCGGCGCGGCCCGATCTGGTCATCGGCTACACGTCGGGCTCGAACCCCTCGCCGTTCTGGCTCGAGCACGCGGACTACGTGTGGCGTGGCGGCGCCGACGACAGCCACGCCGGCGCGGGCGATCCCTTCGACCGCCACACGACGTATCTGGACTCGTGCCTGCAGGCGCACCGCGAGACGGAGATGCCGATCTCCGCCTTCGTCACGTTCGACATCGTCCAGCACCGGATCGCGGGCAACAGCGATGCGGTGTTCGAGCGCGGCTTCTGGTGGCTCGCCGCCCGCACCTCGCTCCACCACGACTGGTACGTCCAGGCGAGCGACCTGACGCCGGCCCAATGGGCGATGCTCGAGCGCGCGAGCCGCTGGGCCAAGGCGCACGCGCGCGAGTTCGCGCTGAGCCGCATGGTGGGCGGCGATCCGGGCGCGGGCGAAGTCTACGGTTTCGCGGCCTGGGACGACGGCGCGGGCACGCTCGCGCTCCGGAACCCGAGCGCCGAGCCGAAGCGCTTCGAGGCCGTGCTCGCGGATCTCCTCGAGCTGCCGCGCGCGGACAGGCAGCGGCGCTTCAGCGTAGCGAGAGCCTTCGGCGCGACGAAGGCGATCGAGGGCAGGTGCTCCGGGACGAGCACGCTGCGCGTGGAACTCGGTCCTTTCGAGATCGCGGTGCTCGAGGTGTGCCACATCGAGGAACCGCTCTACCGCGTCGAAGAGCCGCAGCGCTGAGCGCGCGCCGCACGAGACGCGCTACGGCTTTTCGCAGGTCCAGGTCCGCGTCCGCGCGATCGTCATCGTGAAGCACTCCGCGTTCCCGGGGTGGTGCGAAGCATACGCCTGACACATGGGCGTCCCGAGCGCGTACGCCGCAAGGCCCGCGCAGATATCGCTGTGACTGACGACGACGATCGTCTTCCCGGCGTGCGCCGCCGCGGCGGACTCGATCTGCGCCACGGTTCGTGCGACCGCGTCGCCGAGCGACTCCCCTCCCTCGGGCGTCGGATCCTCGCCGCGCGCCCAGTGCGCGAGCCGCCACTGGAAGCCGGCGTTCTTGCCCTCGGGGGTCTTGCCGTCGCGCATCGATGCGAGCGCGGGGGTCTCGACGAGGCCTCCCGCCGCGTGCAGTTGCGCATCGAGGAGCGCGGCCGTTTGCTTGGCCCTGCCGGCCGGCGAGTGCAGGACCACGGCAACGTCGCGGCCGGCGAGGCGCGCGGCCGCCGCCTTCGCCTGGGCAACGCCGTTCTCGGTCAACGTGTCGAGCTGTTCGGGACGGTACTTGGACGCATCCCGGAGGTTCCCGTAGGCCTCGCCGTGGCGGAACACGAGCACCGTGACCGGCGCGGGCAACATCGGGAGCGGCCCCTCCCTGGCGACGAAGACGAGCGGCGCGGGAAGGCCGCCGCCCGAGAGCGCGGCCGCAAGGCCGCTCGCCTCGGCCACCGTGAAATTCCCGGTGATGAGACCATCGCCCTCGGCGAGGCGCGCGTGGATGCGCGGCGCCGTCAAGACGGCGCCATCGACGACGATCGCGAGCATGGCGCCGATGTGGGCCTCCGTGAGACGCGCCATGTCCCCGGCGCCTTGGGCATCGAGCGTGAAGTAGACGGCCGGCGTCAAGGTGTTCGGGTCTATGGAGCGCTTCGCCTCCGCAAAGCGCGCCGGCGCGATCCGCTTCTCGGGCGTGTTGTGGAGGATCCTCCATCGCGCGACGACGGGCTTCCCGGTCGCCGGATCGACGGTGATCTCGCGAGTCGCCGCACCGCGCGCGTATTCCGGCCGCGCGACTTCCGGGGGCGGGACGGGCTTCGGCTCTGCCGCCTCCTTGCCCGCTGGTTGTCGCGCGGCCCACGCGCGCAGCGCCGCACGGTACGCGGCTTCGCGTTCGCGAACCTCCCTGACGCGCGCCTCGCTCGGCGCGTCCTCGGCAACGAGATCGAGCGTGAGAACGCCTTGCGTCCCGATCAGGCTCTCGACGCGCCGGAGCGCGTCGCCGTCGCCGGACGGAACCGTCACCCGGACATCGCCGCCCGCCGCGGCGAGCTCGATGCTCCCGAGATCGCACCGTTCCAGGCGCTGCGCGAGAACCGCGCGCGTGCGTTCGGCGCAGGCGTCGCGCTCGCCGGCGGGGATCTCGGAAAGATCGATCCGGTACCGGAGCCGCGTGACGACATCGCGCGCGGCCGCCCGATCCGGCGCGCTTTCCTCGAATCCGCCCGCCGCCGCGGCCAGGATGACGAACGCCGGCGCCGCACATGCCGCGATACGCTGCATCGGGAACCTCCGTGAAAGACCGTGTGAACTCGAAATCCGCAGAATCCGCACTCGATGCTATCTTCCGCGCGAGGGGGGGTCAACGCAGGCCCGGCGGGCGAACGCCCGCGCGTCCATCCGCTCGCCGGATTTGTGCTTGCACTCCGGCCCGACATGTGGTCCGATGAATGGATACTCAGCGGGGGCGTCGTGCGCCCTGGTCACGGTGACGGCAACGCAGAGTACGGCCTTGCTGCCGGAAAGGAGGTTGTGCGCATGCGTGTGAGAATCTCGGCGCTGCTCCGCACGATTCTGCCGCTGTGCCTGGCGGGGATCGTCGGAGCCGCTACATCGCCGATCGAGTTTGTGGCCCTGAAGAACGACGAAAGCCCGCGCACGGGCACGGGCCTGGGATCGAGCCGGCTCCTCAAGACGCTCGCCGCGAAGCCCTCGGGCTCGTGGAAGCTGCCGAAGCTGAGCCCGCAGGCGCTCTATGCCTTGGTCGACATAGGCTCGGTCTCGCGCCTCATGGTGATCGACTGCGCGAGCGGCGGCGCGTTCGACCGCCTCTACTTCGACGACAATGCCGACAAGATCCTCAGGGAAGCGCCTCGCGAGGGCAAGATGAGCGGCAGCACGTCGGTGTTTCCCTCCATCGAATGCAAGATCAAGCTCGGCAGCAAGCTCATGCCGTATTGCTTCCGTATCGAGGTCGAGGATCTGCGCAAGACGCGCAACCAGTTCACGGCGAATAACGTCTTCATTCACGTCGTGAGCGCCTGCTGCTGGTCGGGCATCGTGGAAGTCGGCGCCGACAAGCGCCGCGTGTTCCTCTCGGACGCCAACGTCAACGGCTTCTTCGGCGACAAGCCCGGGAAGGCGCGGGCGATGGTCAAGGACTCCTCCCAGCTCATCGCCGACCGGCTGTTCATGGCGCCCGAGGACAAGAAGCTGCCGACCGACGCGGGCTGGATCCTCGGCGACATCCTGGTCATCGAGGACGGCTGCTACAAGTTCGCGGCGGACCTCGTCAAGGGCGAGATGGCGCTGAGCCCCTCCACGGGCTCGACCGGCCCCGTCGAGATCCCGCCGGGGCTGGACCGCCTGAGCCTCTCCGACGAGCGCGGGCAGACGTGGATCATGGTCGCGTCGCCGAGCGAGAAGACCCGCCTGCCGCTCGGGAAGTGGCGGCTCGTCGACTACGAGATCACCCGCACGGAGGGCGGCAATCTCTGGTCGGTGCACGGGACGCCTCCTCCCGGCCAGTCCATCATCTACGTGGGCAAGAAGGAGCGTTCGCTCGTCCTGGGCGAGCCGCTCCAGCCGACGATCGATGCGCGCAAGTCCGGCCCGAGCGCGCTTCTCCTGATGTTCAAGATGCTCGGCGTCGGCAAGGAGGACGCGACGGTGAGCTGCGTCAGCCTGAGCAGCGGCACGCGTTCGCTCCCCGCGGCCCCCAAGTACAGGGTCGAGGACGAGAAGGGGGAGGTGCTCGGCGAGGGCTCCTTCCACTATGGCTGAGGCGGAACTTGCTCGGCTACATGGAGTAGCCCCCAGAACATGAAAGGCAAGACCGTCTATCTGATCTGCACCGCCGAAGCCGGCCCCTTCAAGACGGAAGAGACGCGACAGAAGATCAAGTTCTGAACGCC
>JBFZCA010000053.1:0-3097 GCA_041308205.1 Planctomycetota bacterium
CGCGGCGCGCAAGCTTCCAGTATAGTTCCGGGCCGCGTCACATCGCAAGGGCGCGGCCGGGCGTGAAATCCGGCCTGCCGGCCGCGACTACCATCGCGGCGCGCGCACGCCGTTCCTGTACATGCGCGGCGCGCGGAGCCATAATGATGTACGTCGCCCCGTTCGAGAACGTTTGACAAGGAGGTATGTCATGGCCGTGGCTCCCGCGATCGGTTTCGTCGAGCTCATCTTGATCCCGTTGCTCAGCCTGGGAGGGATCATCCTGCCGGGAGGCGTGCCCCCGCTCCCCGAGGACCCCGCGCTCATCCAGTCGGTGCCGGCCGATGCGCTCCTCGCGATCCAGTGGTTCGGCGGCACGGAGCCCAATCCGCAGAGCGCCAACGCCACCGAGCGGCTCGCCGCCAACCCCGAGATCAAGGCGCTCTTCGCCACCATCGTGGAGGCGTTCCAGAAGGCGGCGCGCACGGAGGCGCCGCCGCAGCTCGCCCAGGGGCTCACCTCCGCGCTCAACGTCGTCGACTTCATTTCGAAGCGGCCGGGCTGCCTGTACATCTCGAACGTGGACCTTCCGCCCGCGCAGCCGAGCATCAACGCCGCCATCATCGTCAACGTCGGCGACAAGTCCGCGGAGATCGGCAGGTTCCTGCGCGACCTGGAGAACCTCGTGCTGGAGCAGATGGGCGAAGGCGGCCGGCGGCCGGTCGCGACGACAAGCGATGTGAGCGGCAACCCGTTTCGCGTGCTGCCCTTCCCGCCGCGCGTGCCGCCGGTCGCGTGGGGATTCTCCGGCGACTATCTCATCGTCGCCGTGGGCTACGGGATGCCCGTGCGCGTCTTCGAAACGCTCAAGACCCGGAACGGCCTGGGGTCCACGGTGGAGTTCGCCAAGCTGCGCGCCGCCGTCAAGACCGAGGCGCCCATGTCGCGCGTGTACCTCAACGTCCAGGCGATTCTCGGCAAGATCATCGGCGCGGCCGGGGCGCAGGGGGCCGACATGAAGGCGCTGGGCGCGCTCAACGCGCTCGGGCTCATGTCGATCCAGGCGGTCGTGGCGGAGACGGGCCTCGAGGGCGCCGGCACGGCCTCCAAGACGCTCGTCGCCGTCAAGGGCGTTCCGTCGGGGCTCCTGCGGCTCTGCGAGGGCGCGCCGCTTGCGGAGGCGGATCTCGCGCTCATTCCCGGCGATGCGACCATCGCCGCCGCGTTCAGGCTCAACGCCGAGACGGTCTACAACGAGTTCCTGACGTCGCTCGGCACGTTCGATCCGCGGGCGCGCGATGAGTTCCTGCGCGAGGTGCCCCAGGCGATCGAGCGGGAGATCGGCCTCTCGCTGGCGGACGACATCCTGCGTCCCCTGGGCGACACCTGGAGTGTGTGGAGCGCGCCGAGCGAGGGCGGGCTCGTCTTCACCGGCCTGACGCTCGCCGTCGCGGTCAAGGATCGCGACCGCTGCCGGAAGACGCTCGACAAGCTCACCGGTTTCCTGCAGGAGAAGATGGGCGCTCCGCGCGCCATGGACGCGCAGCGGCCGCGGCGCGGCATCTACCTCGCGTCGACGACCTGCCGCGGCGTCACGATTCAGTACCTGAACGCCGTCGGCGAGGAACTCCCCGCGGCGCCGGCCTGGTGCCTCACGGACACGCACTTCTCCGTCAGCCTCTTCCCGCAGATGCTGAAGGCGGCGCTCGCGCGCGGCGCGGCGGTCGAGAGCTCGCTCGCCCGGCAGCCGGCCCTCAAGGACCGAGGCGGCGCGCTCGCCCTCGCCTACGTCGACACGCCGAGCCTCTTCCGCATGCTCTACCCGCTCGCGCATCCGCTGGCCCAGGTTCTGTGCAGCAAGCTCCAGAGCGAGGGGATCGACGTGACGATCGCGGCCCTGCCGGCCGCCTCGGGAATCCTCCCGCACCTCGGCCCGGAGGTCTCGACCGCGGCCAGAACCGATCAGGGAATCCTCCTGATCACGCGCGGCACGGTGCCGTCCGCGGGCCCGGTCCTCGGCATGATGCTGCCGGCGATGACGATGCTCGGCTTCCGCACGATGCGTGCGCCGGTGATGGCGCCGGCGCCCGTGCGGGCAACGAACGTGCGTCCGGAACGCGCGAGCACGCGCCCGGAGCCCGCGCGCGAGCCCCAACCGGCGGAGAGATAAGGGCTCGCGCCGGAACTGGCGCACGTAGGACAGTCGGCGGGGCGGTCAATTCGCGCGCCATGCGCGCCATGCCCAGGTAACCGACGTGTACATCGGGTTCGAATTCGACCAGCACATCCACATCGCTCTCGGGACCGAAGTCTTCTCGCGGCACGGAGCCGAAGAACGCCCGCCTGCGAATGCCATTGGCCCGGCAGTATGCCGCGATGCGGTCTTGCGGGATATCGAGGCCGTGCAGTCTCATCGTCTCTCCTCAATGCCGATTCGCAGAAACCGCCATAACGCGGGAACGGCCCCCGCACGCCGGTACAGTGTGCAGGGCAGGGCCGCGGAGGGTCAAGAACGAGAACGGCGGCCGCCGCCACATCCTTGACAACGTCCTACGCGGACGGAACATGGAGACGGCTGTGCGGCGGCGCGAAGCGGAGGTGACCCTGTGTTCGATTCCATGCGTAGGAACGTCACGATTCTGGCGCTCGCCCAGGTCGGCGCGGTGGGCCTGGGAATGATCGCCGGCGGTCTCTCCGCACGGAGGCTGGCGGAGGCCGGCGCGTCGAACGCGGCATTCTCCCAGTGGTTTCGCGAGTACGGATTCACGCTCGCCGCGCTTCCCCTTCTCTGGTATTTGACGGCCCTCTACGCCTTCAGAACGGATTACACCTCGACCCGGAAGGACGTGCTCGTGCTGCTTTCGGGGTTGGTGCTCCTCGCGGCCTTGTTGTACGGGGCCTACAGAGCCTCACCGTTCGGCGGAGACTTGTTGCTGCCGAAAGTGTCCCTGCAGCATCCGTGCGCGGATCGGCATCTGCGGCCGCCCGCCTCTCCGCCCCCCCCTTTACCCACCGCGTTCCCGTGCCCTATACTGTGGGCGCCGGCGGGCCGTTCGGGCGGTCCCGGCCGGACGGCATGAACCAAAGGAGCAGCCATGGCAGCCACGAAGATGCGGTT
>JBFZCA010000054.1:0-3358 GCA_041308205.1 Planctomycetota bacterium
AGCCTTCGATGGGCTCGTCCGAGGTCATCGTGACCGGCACGGTCACCGCCGACCCCGTCATCGAGCCGATCGCAAGGCTCTTGCCCTGCGCGAACGCCCCTCCCGCCAGGAGCAGCGTCGCCATGCCGATATACAGCCACAGTCTTCTCTGTTTCATGCGTCCTCCTTTGCCACGAGATGAATTTTCTTGCTCTCTATGCTTTGCACAAGCACGGGATCAACCGCCTCGGCCGCCAAACTACTCGCTGGCACGAAAGGACCGACCCTGTCCCGCCGCACCACCGCCGCATATGTCGGCGTCGACAATGCAACGCACCATCTGCAACCGCGTCGCTACAAATGGCGAGAACGCCTCGCCGTCTTCTCTGGCTGACTGTCTTCCGGCGCGGTCGATGCGAACGGCGCGCACCGGCCCACCGACCGAATCCTCAACGCCAGCATCAATAGTAGGGCCTGATGGCATGAGAAGTCAAGCCCTCGTGCGCGATGCGCCCCTGATGCCGCGCCGCGTGCGCGGCATCCCGTCGCGGTCGGCGCCGAGCCCCGCATCACCCCCTCGCCCCGTGATTTGCGAAACGGGCGGGCGGCGGCTATCATGGCGCCGAGCGTTCGGCCGGCGCGCGGGGAAGCGCGTTCCGCCGGCGCCGTTCCCGGGAGCCTCGCAATGAACGATACGCCGCGGCGTCAGCGCGGATTCCGCCCGCCGGGGCGGCAGGGGCGCGGCATCGCGCTTGCGCTGACGCGCATCAAGGTTCCGCGCGACGAGGCGTGTGCGCAGTGCTTTCGTCCGCGGGGGGACTGCATCTGCGCGCGGGCGGCGCGGCTCGAGAACCGGATCTTCGTCCTCGTGCTCCAGCACCCGCAGGAACAGCGCAAGCTCATCAACTCGGCGCATCTCGCGCGGTGCGCGCTTGCGCGCAGCCGGGTGCGAGTCGGGCTGTCATGGCCGAATCTCTCCGCGGCCATGGGCGGCCCTGCGAAGCCCGCGGAATGGGGCGCGCTGTTTCTGAAACGCGACCCGCAGCCCTCGGGCGGGGCGATCGATGCGTACGCGCGGCGGGGCGGGCGGCAATGCGAGCTGCCGCCGCTCGCGGGCATCGTCGTTCTGGACGGCACATGGAAACAGGCCAAGACGTTGTGGTGGCGCAATCCATGGCTGCTCAAGCTCAGGCGCCTGACCCTCAATCCGCGGATGCCATCGCTCAGGCCGCAGGCGCGCGCGGCGGGGCTCTCGACGATCGAGGCGATCGCGCTGACGCTGCGGGAGCTCGGCGAGGACTCGGCGCTGGCCGAATCGCTCGTGGATCAGTACGTGCGCCTGATCCTCGAGCCCGCGCAGCGCTACTTGCGCGAGGGAGCGCGCCGCGCCCCGGACGGGGGTGTCGAGGACTCCGGCGCGCATGAACACGACGAAAGGGATGCCGGATAGCCGCACACTTCCGTCACGCCCTCGCGTCGCGATACCCCGCGAGGCGTATGCCGCGCTCCTCGATGACACGCTCGACATCGGGACTCGTGAACATCTTCGTGACGAGGTCGCGGTCCCGGGCGACATCGCGGTAGCCCTCGTGGCCGAGCCCCCGCATTTCAGGCGTGTCATACCCGGGATGCTCGACGAAGAGGTACGTCCCGCCGGGCTGGAGAAGCCGCAGCGCCGCGATGAAGGCCTCGATACGCGCCTCGATCGTTGCGTGCTTCTCGACACGCGGGAATCGCGCGAGGCCGGGCGGCTTTCTCGAGAGCGGCGCATCGGCAGGCGGCGCCGCCATCATGATAAACCGCGGAGGAACGCGTGGGCAGGGGAGGGCGGCGCGGGGGATTGCGCCCGCCCGCGTGCTTCGCGCTCTTTGCAGGCCGCGCCCGCGCGGGCTACACTGAGGGCGGCGTCAATCGCACGGAGGCAGGCAATGCACAAGGCGGCGAACGGCTTCTTGGTCCTGGTCGCGGCCGCGGCAATGGGCGCGGCGGCCGCGGACGAGTTCTACGTGCCCGAGAACCCGCGCTACACGATCGTCGCCTCGGTCGTGGACTCTCTCAGGTTCACGGTCGACAAGACCCTCAGGCAATGCGAGAAGGGGCACCTCGCGTCGATATCGAGCTTCGTCGATCCCGATGCGCAGATCATGGGGTGGCACGATTTCGGGCACCTGGAAGGGCCGGGATGGGCGGCGAACGCCGCCGGCGGCGCCTGCGAGATCTACGCGTTCGGGGGATTCCTCGGCAGGAAGGACTGGCAGGACAAGGCGCTCCTGATTCTCGATCACGTGCTCGAGTGCGGGTTCATCGACGAGACGACGGGGTTCATCAAGTCGTACCGGTTGACGCCCGAAGGCATCGCCGCGAAGAAGCCCGCGGATCCCTTCTGCCTGAACTACAAGCACAACTCCGACTGGCTGTGCCCGGGCTCGATGGCGAAGGTCGCCTGCCAGCTTCTGATCTTCGCGGACGAGCTGGGCGACCAGCGCCGCGCCCCGCGCATGCGCGCCGCCGCGGCGCGCTGCGCCGAGTGGCTGTGCGCCAACCTGCCGTCCGTCGAGAACGGCTGGTTTCCGCGGCGCATCACGCCCAAGGGCGAGCTCTACAAGAAGTCGCCCGACGGCGGCAACGACGCTTTCTGGCAGACCTCCGCCGACGGGCTCTTCATCGTGCAGCTCTGGACGGCGCTGACCGCGCGCGGTGCGGCGGACTACCGGGAGCGCATCGAGGCGAAGACGGATGTCTTCATGCGCCACGGCGGCATCTTCGGCAGCATCAACCACGACACGTACGATGCCCACGAGAACGTGGCCTACGCGGTCGCGTTCCGCGTGCTCAGGGAGGTCGCCCGCGTGCTGGCGCGGCCCGACATCGCCGAGTTCGCGCGCGCGAAGTGCCTGGCGGGCCTGGATCGGTTCAAGATGCGCGAGAACCGGAACAACGTCGCCACCAAGGGGCTGCTCTACATGGAGAAGTCGTGGCCGACGTCGTACCTCTGGGAGAACGCCGAGGCGGCGCTCGCGCACTTCGAGTGCGCGTTCGACCTGCGCAAGACCGACGCGGCGAAGAGCGCCGCCCTCATCCGCGACGGGCTGACGATCCTGCGCGCCGCCGCCACGCACCACCACGGGCCGCACGGCTTCCTCACCGAGGGCGTCGACTGGTCGAACCACGTCTCGGAGAAGCACCACATCGACGGCGCGTTCTACGGCGATATCAAGTACACGGAGCCTTTTCTCAACAACCAGCACATTGCCGAGCCGACGCTGTTCTACCTGAAGCGCCTGGCGACGACTCGCGTCGTGGCAGGGGAGGACGGCGCGACGAGGACCGGTGGCGCGATGCCGAGGACAACGTGCTCATAGAGATCGGAAGAGCACAC
>JBFZCA010000055.1:0-5655 GCA_041308205.1 Planctomycetota bacterium
AGCATGGCGCCGTGGGACCTCGACCTCGTGCTCGGCCGCAACTACGACCTGTCGGGGGGCGTGTACAACGACACCATCCGCTGGGACAACCACGCCTTCATCGCGACCCAGGGGCACCCGAAGATCGACGGCCCGTGGAACCGCGTCGTCACGACGTTCCTGAATCAGCCCAAGTACACGGAGATGTACTACGCGCGGCTCAAGGACCTGGTGGACGCGTACTTCACGACGGAGACGTTCTACCCGCGCATCGAGGCGCTCAGGGAGAAGATCCGCGCGACCGCGAATCTCGACCGCGCCAGGTGGGGCGCCTACGGCGACCGGCTCTCCTGGGAGGCGAAGGTCGATGAGATCAAGACCTGGTGGCCGCGGCGGCGCGACTATCTCAGGACGTACTACGCGATCACGCCGTGCAGCGACGCCGCCGCGACGGTGGCGAACGACGGCGCCGAGCTTCGTGTGGCCTGGAAGAACAACGGCACGTACCCCGAGATCAGGGTGTACCTCGATGGCCTCCAGGTCAAGCGCCTGACGGCGAACGAACAGAGCACGACGGTGACCGGCGCCTCGATCGCCGGCCTGTCCGGTCCCCACGAGGTCACGGTGCAGGCCTGGTATCGCTACAGCGGCTGGAGCCAGTTGCCCAACAACCCGACGCCCGTGCCCGGCGCGCCGGTCGCCGCGGCCGAGTTTCCGCGCGTGGCGACGCCCTTGGACCTGACGTGCGCGTGGGAGTCGGCGCCGGCGGGCGATGCGCGCATCCCGGCCGTGCGGCTCGCGTGGCGCAACAAGATCGTCGCGGAGCGCATCGAGATCGTGCGGATCGACGGCCAGACCGAGGAGGTGGCGGGACTGGCGCCCGGGACCGCGCGGGAGTTCCTGCTCGCGATGCCGGATGCGGCGCCGGGGCGCGCGTACGTGCTCGGCGTGCGCAGCGCCGCGGGGCAGGAGGTTTCGGCCGCGGCGACCTGCGCCGTCGAATTCTCGCTGCAGGCGCCGGCCGACATGTTCTGCGTGCAGACCGGCGACGGCGTCGTCGTGATCGCATGGTCCGCGGCGGGCGACATGGATGCGTACGTGCTCGCCGTCGACGGCCGCGAGATCGGCCGCGTGCCCGGGAGCGAGTCGCAGTTCGTGGGCGGAGGAATTCCCTGCGGCGCCGTGGTCGTGCTGTGCGGCGAGTGGGGGGGGTTCGTGACCGCGCCGGCCGAGTGCGCGCTGCCGCCCTGCGTGAGCTTCATTCGCGGCGATGCCGACGCCGACGGCAAGGTAAGCCTCGACGACGCCATTCGCGCCCTCGAGTACCTCTTCGCCTCGGGGAACGCGCCCGCATGCCTTGCGGCGCTCGATGCCAACGCCGACGGACGCTTGAACGTGAGCGACCCGATCGCGATCGTGCGCGCGCTGTTCGCGGGCGGGGACATCCCGGCGCCGTATCCGTCCTGCGGGACGGCGCCGACGGCGCTGCCGTGCAGCCACTTCGCGCCGTGCGCCGGGTAAGGGCCCGCGCTACCTGTGCATCTCGATCCTGAGGCGCACGCTCGGCGGCGCGGCGGTGAACGGCGCCTGGTGCGCCTCGAATCCCTGCGCCCGGCAGACGATCGTGTACTCGCCCCCGGGCACGGCGAAGGCGAAGGAGCCGTCCTGGCGGCGGTTGACCGTCTCGCGCCTGATCGTCGTCTTCATGTCGGATGAGAGCACGGCGAGCTCGAAGGACGCGAGGGGCGTCCCGTCCTGCGCCGCCACGACGCCCGTGACCTCGCACGTCGAGTCCTCGTCGAGCGGCATGTCGCCCCACCGGAGAAACAGCCCCACGAGCGCGACCGCGGCCGCCGCGCCGAGAATCCAGTTCAGCACTCTCTGGCCGTATTTCGGTTCTTCCATCCGGCGCTCCTCCTCGGCGGAAGCGGCGCTGGGCGGCCGGCTCACTTGGACTCCTTGTAGGCGGTGATCACGAAGCCGCCGCTCTTCTTGTCCTTCTCGATCTCGACGAGCCCCGTCTCGCTCATGGCGGAGATGAGCTGCGAGAACGAGCCGTAGCCGTAGTACCCCTCGTCGAAGTCCGGATGCTTGCGCTTGATGGTCTGCTTGACCATCGAGGCCCAGATCACGTCCTTGGACTCGCGCGCGAGGGCCTCGATGGCATCGAGTATGCGCTGGAAGGCCTCGGCCTGCTTGGCGGGGACCTTGGCATCGATCGTGGAGCGCTTCTGCTTGAGGCGCACGATGTCCTCGTAGAAGATGAACTCATCGCAGTTCTCGACGAAGAGGGGGCTGGTCGAGTTCTTGACGCCGAGGCCGATGACGATCTTGTCGTTCTCCCTGAGCTTGGACACCAGCGGCGTGAAGTCGCTGTCGCCGCTCGCGATCACGAAGAAATTGACGTGGTCCTTGGAATAGCACAGGTCCAGGGCATCGACGACCATGCGGATGTCGGCGCTGTTCTTGCCGCTGTAGCGGCGCTTGGGGACGTAGATGAGCTCCACGCCGGCCTCGTGCAGCGGGCGCTTGTAGTCCTGGTAGCTCTCCCAGTCGGCATAGGCGCGCTTGACGATGATGCGGCCCTTCTCGACCAGGCGCTGGATGATGGGCCCGATCTCGAAGGACGGATAGTTCGCGTCCTTGACGCCCAGGGCGATGTTCTCGAAATCGAAGTAAACCGCGAGTTTGTATTCGTCCGACATTTAGCCCTCTTGTGAAATGTTATTCACCAACGAGTCCTTCTTCGTTGCCGCTGTTATCGCACGCGGCCCGCGCCGGCGCAAGGCGCCCGTGCCTCGTCATCCTCGCCCGGAGCATGAGAAGCAGCTTGCGCCAGCCGGGCAGCCGGAAACGCCGGTCCAGCACCGCGAAGCCTCCGCGCTCCATGGCGTCGAGCAGCGCGCCGTAAATCAGGGCGAGCGCGTGCGGGCAGGCGGCGGCCTCCGCGGCAAGGAGCGGCCACAGCTTGCCCGCGTACGCGAAGCAACGCCGCGCCCGGCCGGCCTCGAAGGCCAGCAGGCGCCGCAGCTCGGCGCTAGTATTATCGGCGCCAAGCGCCGTTTCCTGGACGCCGAAACGGGTCATGTCCTCGCCGGGGAGGTACACGCGCCCGCGGCGGAAGTCCTCCTTGACGTCCCGCATGATGTTCGTGAGCTGCATGGCGTGGCCGAGCGCGATCGCGTACGCGCGCGCCTCGGGGCGCGCATACCCGAAGACCTCGATGCACGCCAGGCCCACGGCCGAGGCGACGCCGAAGAGGTAGCGCTGAAGCTCGCGGAAGGACGCGTACCTCGCGACCACCATGTCCATGAGCACCCCGTCGATGATCCACTCGAGGTGGCGCGGCGAGATCGGATAGCGCTGCATGGCGTCCGCAAGGGCGCGGGAGACCATGCGGTCGGCATCGGAGCCCGCGCCGGCGCCCCGCGCGATGCGCGTGAATCGCTCGCGGATCGCCTCGGGAGGGGGCCGCGACGCGTTCTCCGCGTCCACCGCGTCGTCGAGCAGGCGGCAGAACGCGTACAGCGCATGCACGGCGCGGCGCTTCTCGGGAGGCAGCAACATGAATCCCCAGTAGAAGTTGCGCGCTTCCTGCCTGACGATCCGGGCCGTGAATGCGAGCGCCCGGGAGAGATCGGTTTCGGTCATAGAGTACGTGCGGGCCGTGCCCGCGCAGCCGCGTCCGGAAAACATGCCGCGAAGACGCCGCGGATCGCGCAGAACGTCGACCCCATTGTAGCAGATCACGGGTGCGGGGCGAGGCGCGAGCGCCGATGCGCCGGCATCTTTTTCTGTGCGGCCCCCGCGTCGTGCGGCCGATAATATGGATGCCTCCGCCGGTGCCGGCGGGGTGCATGCGACGGAGAAGGTGCGATGTTCACCCGGTGCGCCGCCGCCGCGCGCGATGCCAGCCTCGCGCTCGGCGATTTCGGCATGTTCACATGGCGGAGCCTCAAGACCTGCGTGCGCACGCCGCCCCGGCTGCGGCACGTCCTCGACCAGATGGACCGCATCGGCGTCGATTCGCTGACGATCGTCAACGTGTGCGCCATCTTCATCGGGATCGTCATGACGCTCCAGACGGCGCTGGAGCTCGTGCGGTTCGGCGCGCACCTGTACATCAGCCGCATCGTCGGGCTCGCGTTCCTGCGCGAGCTCGGGCCGGTTTTCACCGCGCTCATGATCTCCGGCCGCGTGGGGAGCGGCATCGCCGCGGAGCTCGGCTCCATGCAGGTGACCGAGCAGGTCGATGCGCTGCGCGCGATGGGCGCCGATCCCCTCAAGCACCTCGTGGCGCCGCGCCTGATCGCCACGGTGGTCATGGTGCCCGTGCTGACGATGCTCGCGGACGTGCTCGGGATCGCGGCGGGCATGGTCACGGCCTACGTGGCGCTCGGCATCGGCCCCGCCCAGTACATTGCGGCGTGCCTCGAATCGATGGTGACGCTCGACATCATGTCGGGATTGGCCAAGAGCGCGCTCTTCGGCGCGCTCATCGGGTTCATCGCGACGTACATCGGGCTTTCGACGGAACGCGCGACCGAGGCCGTGGGGCGCTCGACGACCAAGGCGATGGTCGCCTGCGCGTACGCGATTCTCGTGGGCGATTTCGTGCTCACCAAGACGTTTTTCCTGCTGGCGTGAACGGCATGCACGGATTTCGATTCGTCCAGGTCCACAAGTCGTTCGGGAGCAACCGCGTCCTGCGGGGGATCGATCTCGATGTCGCGCAGGGCGAGTGCGTGCTCATCATCGGCGGGAGCGGCAGCGGCAAGAGCGTCATGCTGAAGCTCATAAGCGGGCTGCTCGCGCCGGACCGCGGCCGCGTGTTCGTGTGGGACGCGGAGGTCTCGGCCATGCACGAGGAGGACCTGGTCCCGGTCAGGCGCCGCGTGGGCATGCTGTTCCAGAGCGGCGCGCTGTTCGACTCGCTCTCGGTGTTCGAGAACGTTGCGTTTCCGCTGCGCGAGCAGGGCGGGCGCTCGGAGGAGGAGATCAAGGCGGTCGTCGAGGAGAAGCTGAACGACGTGGGCCTCACGGGCATCGGGGAGCGGGCGCCGTCGGAGCTTTCGGGGGGCATGCGCAAGCGCGTGGCGCTCGCGCGCACGATCGCCATGAACCCCGCCATCATCCTGTACGACGAACCGACGGCGGGCCTGGACCCGGCGAACGCGAAGCGCATCAGCCTGCTCATCAGGAACCTCCACGCGAAGCTCCGCTGCACGACGTGCGTCGTGACGCACGACATGGAGTGCGCGCGCATCGTGGGCGGCCGGTTCGCGTTCCTGGCCGGCGGCACGATCATGGTCGAGGGCCCGCTCGAGGACATCGAGAAGAACGACACCAGGGAGCTGCGCGCTTTCCTGGGCTGGGACGGAGGTCTGGAATGAACGGCGCGCTGGGATTGTCGCCCGCCCCGCGGGTGGGCTTCGTGATGTTCGCGGCCCTCTTCGTGCTGACGGTGGGGCTGTATCTCGTCGCGCTGCGGCCGACGGTCGTGGGAGACCTGGTGCCCTTCGTGACGTACTTCGCGGAGACCGGCGGCCTGCGCAGGGGCGCGCCCGTGTGGATCGGGGGCGTGGAGGTCGGCACGGTCGAGAACGTGAGCTTCGCCGAGGCGGAGGTGCGCGCCAGGCTCAAGAAGGAGATCGTGGTCACGCTCGCGATCGGCCG